>JACRMK010000018.1 GCA_016235055.1 Chloroflexota bacterium
CCAACAAAGTTGGGAGGGGGTCGGGGGGAGGGCAACGCCGCTTACTTGTCGAGCCAGCGTGCGTGACAAGCACCAGAGGGCCAAGTTCATAGCAAGCCGGCATTGGACAGTACGCGTCCAAAGCCAAATTGAGAATTGCTGACAATTGACTTTCCCCCTTGATTCACGGTATCATGCGCGTACCAATTCGCCCCTGGACACGCCATGCGCAGCGAAAAACCTCGATCCAGACGTTCCGATCTAATACTCGCAGTTGCCGTCGCCGTCGTCTCCATTGCGACGGCAATGGTCGCGTGGCGCGCCAGCGTCATCGGCTCTGCCGCCAGCGATGAAGGCCGCACCGGTCTGGTGGACGCCACGAAGTTGCAGGCCTATGCGAGCGAGGCGCGCCGTCTGCTCTTCCAGGAAGCCGAGTTTGCGTTTGCGCACGCCGGCTACGCTGCCGAGCTCCAGGCGATGGACGACAGTCGCGATCCGGCCCTGCGGGCACAGGCCGTGCAGCTGCGGCAGTTTGTCCTCCCGCAGTTAGCACAGTTGACGCCGCTGACGGGCGCCAAGTACCAGAAAGCCGACGGCGCCCCGGACTACGAAAAGCGCCTCGCCGAGCTGCGCGCAGAAACGCCGAGAATCGCGCAACTGAAACCGCAGGAAGCATTTGCGCGCGCCGACAGCCTGTATGCGCAGCAACGCGGACTGGTGTGGTCGGCGGTACTGATGGCGATCAGCCTCTTCTGCCTGGCGCTGTCTCAGTTGACGGACGGGCGGCGGCGGCGCATCGCCGGGCTGGTGCTGGCGGTGCTCTTCTTCGGTTCCGGCCTGCTCGGCACCGTGGTGGCCAGCACGCTATTGCGGGTAGTGGCAAGCCGGCCATGAGCAACAGCACACCGCGCACTGACCGCACGAAACGGGTCATCACGTTCATGGCTCTGCTGGCGGCCGTCATCATAGCCATCGTGGCCGCTCTGCAGAACGGCGCCAATGTCACGGCCTCTATCGCCGGCCGCAATGCGCAGATGCTGACGCTGGAGGTCACGGACGAGTTTGAAAAGCTCGGCCTGCAAGCCAATTTTGAGATGACCGTGGTCGCGCAGGGCTTCAAAGACCTGCAGGAAGCGCAGGTGCTCCGCCTGACCGCGCTCGACCTCGACACGCGCGGGAACAACGCTGAAGCCGCAGCAGCGCGGGCACGCTCCGAGGTCCTGCTGGCGCGCGTCCAGCGCGAAAAGCCGTTCTCGTCCATGTTCCGGGACGCCAAGTACAATCCCACGGCGGCCGATAGGCTGCCGGAAATCCAACAATACGTTAACGAACTGCAGTTTACGCGCACGAAGCTGGTCGACCGGCTCGAAGTGGCCAATCGCCGGTATGCGCTGGCCAGTCTGCGGGCCGACGGCTACACCTTCTGGCTGACCGTTCTGGCCGTGTCGTTGTTTCTGCTGGGGTTGGCGCAGGCGCTTGAAGGCAGTGTCCGCCTGCCCTTCGCCGCCATGGGCGCGGTAGCGCTGGCGGCGGGGACCGTTGGCGCGCTCATGATTCTCCTCGCGTGACCCAAGTCTAATCGTCGTTACTAACCATCATCCCGCGGCGCCAGAGTGCAGCGCGGGCAAAATCCATAGGAGGAGCATACCCACGATGACAGTAGATCCCAAGCTGTTCAAAGGCCTGCAGTGGCGACTCGTCGGCCCGCATCGCGGCGGCCGCGTGGTCGCCGTGCACGGCGACCCCAAAGACCCGATGACGTTCTATTTTGGAGGCTGCGCCGGCGGCGTCTGGAAAACGTATGACGGCGGCCAGTACTGGGAGAACATCTCGGACGGCTTCTTCAAGACCTCTGCGATCGGTGCCATCGCGGTCTCCGCGTCCGACCCGAACGTGATCTACGTCGGCACGGGCGAAACGGCGATTCGCGGCAACGTGTCGCACGGCGACGGCGTGTACAAGTCGACCGACGCCGGCAAGACGTGGACCAATGTCGGCCTCAAGGACACGCGCCACATCGCCAGCGTCCAGATTCACCCGACGAACCCCGATCTGGTGTACGTGGCCGCGCTGGGACACACCTGGGGCCCGAACAAGGAGCGCGGCGTCTACCGCTCGAAGGACAGCGGCCGGACGTGGGAGCAGGTACTGTTCCGCAGCGAGAAGGCCGGCGCCATCGACCTCTCCCTGGACCCGAACAACCCGCGCATGCTGTATGCGGCGGTCTGGGAAGCGCAGCGCTACCCGTACAAGCTCAACAGCGGCGGCCCCGACTCGTCGCTCTACAAATCGTCCGACGGCGGCGACACCTGGACGGAGATCACGCGCAACCCCGGCCTGCCGAAGGGCGTGCTCGGCAAGATGGGCATCGTGGCGTCGGGCGCGCAGAGCGGCCGCGTCTACGCCATCATCGAAGCCGAAGACGGCGCCCTGTTCCGCTCCGACGACGGCGGCGCGACGTGGAAGCGCATGAGCGAGGAGCCCGGCCTGCGCGGCCGGCCCTGGTACTACATGCACATCTACGCCGACCCGCAGGATGCCGACGTCTGCTACGTCCTCGACTACTCGATGTGGAAGACGATCGACGGCGGCGCGACGTTCTCCGAAATCCCGACCCCGCACGGCGACAACCACGACCTGTGGATCGACCCGCACAACCCGCGCCGCATGGCGCAGGGCAACGACGGTGGCGCGTGCATTTCGTTCAACGGCGGCGACTCGTGGTCGTCAATTTACAACCAGCCGACCGCGCAGTTGTACCACGTCATCACCGACAATGCGTACCCGTATCGCCTGTACGCCTCGCAGCAGGACAACACGGCGATCAGCCTGCCGAGCGCATCCGGGCGCGGCGTGCTGACGACGCTGCACTGGGAAGAGTGCGGCGGCGGCGAGAGCGGCTACATTGCGATCAAGCCGTCCAATCCGAACATCATCATCGGCGGCGGCATCGGCAGCGGCGCGGGCGCCGGGCGCTTGATCCATTGGGATCGCGCGCTCGATCAGGAGAAGGTCATCAGCGTCTGGCCGGAGAACCACGGCATGGGCTACGGCGCCATCGCGCACAAGTACCGCTTCCAGTGGACGTTTCCGGTCTACTACTCGCGTTGGGAAAAGGACGCGCTGTACATTGCGGGCAATCACATCTTCAAGTCGACCGACGATGGCCAGTCGTGGACGGTCATGAGCCCCGATTTGTCGCGCAACGATCCGAGCCGGCTCCAGCCGTCGGGCGGCCCGATCACCAACGACAACACCGGCGCCGAGACGTATTGCATCATCTTCGCGCTGGCCGAGTCGCACAAAGAAGCCGGCGTCGTCTGGGCCGGCACCGACGACGGCCTGGTCTACATCACCCGCGACGGCATGAAGTCGTGGCGGAACATTACGCCGAAGGGCCTGCCCGAGTGGGCGCTGATCAGCATTCTGGAGCCGTCGCCGCACGACGCGGGCACGTGCTATATGGCGGCGACGCGTTACAAGTCGGACGATCTGAAGCCCTACCTGTTCAAGACAACCGACTACGGCGCAAACTGGACGCCGATCACCGACGGCATCCCAGCCGATGAGTTTACGCGTACAATCCGCGCCGACCCGACCTGCCGCGGACTGCTGGTCGCCGGCAGCGAGACGAGCGTCTACGTCTCCTTAGACGACGGCGCCAACTGGCAGAAGTTCGAGACGAACCTGCCGGTCGCGCCGATCCACGACCTCTGGTTCCACGGCACCGACCTGATCGCCGCGACGCACGGCCGCTCGCTCTGGATTCTCGACGACGTGACGCCGCTGCACCAGATGGCCGCCGCAACGCAGGGCGCATACCTCTTTAAGCCGCGCACAACCGTGCGCTTCCGCCAGTACAAAGGCTACGGCAGCAAACCAGGCCCGGCGATGACGTATCGCATGGCCGGCCCGCTGGTATACGCGTTCAAGGTCGTGGAGAAGACGCCCGGCGGCGACAAGATCGAGAAGCCGATCGACGCAGGCGAGAACCCGCCGGAAGGTGTGATTGTGCAGTACGCGCTGCAAGAGAAGCCGGAGGGCGACATCGGCCTGCGCATCCTCGACGCGCAAGGCAACCTGATCCGCGAGTTCACGAGCAAGGAAGCGACCGAAGAGCAGAAGAAGGCCGGCGACAGCGACCCGCGCATCACGAAGGATGCAGGCGCCAACCGCTTCGTCTGGAACATGCGCTACCCGGATGCCCGCAAGCTGCTGGATAGCAAGGGCCGTGGCGGCACCGACCAACTCGTCGCCGGGCCGATGGTCCCGCCCGGCGCATACCAGGCGCAGCTCGTCGCCGGCGGGCAGACATACACGCAGTCGTTCGAGATCGTCAAGGATCCGCGCGTGCAGGCGACCCAGGCCGACTTCGACGCGCAGTTTGGCCTCGCGGTGAAGGTCAACCGCAAGGTCAATGAGACGCACGAAGCGATCATCCGCCTGCGCGATCTGCGCGACCAGGTGGACGGCGTCGCCAAGCACGCCAGCGCCGGGGCCGTGAAAGACGCAGCGCAGAAGGCGCGCGACGCGCTGACGGCGGTCGAGAGCGAACTGGTGCAGGTCAAGGCGGAAGACCCGCGTCAGTTCCCAACCAAGCTGAACGCCAAGGTGGCGATCATCAACTCGTTTGTCGAAAGCCATGACGGCGCGCCGCCGAAGCAGTTGTTCGAGCTATACGAGGACCACGCGGCGAAGATCGACGCGCAGTTGAAGAAACTGCAGGAAGTCATCGCCGGCGAGGTGGCCGCCTTCAACAAGGCGTGCAAGGACGCCGGGGTCGCGGCGGCGGCCTAGTCGCGCCACGCGTTACTCAGCGCAAAAAGACAGGCTCGGCGGGTAGTCCGCCGAGCCTGTGTACTTGTGTGCGAGACGCTGCGTTGTCTCAAAATTCGTCATCATCCCGTGGGGCAACAACCTCCTGACTTGCCAATTGTCTCCACGTTTCAATGACTTCGGGAGAGGCTCCAAGCACGCCGAGACGCTCCGCCACCTGTTCCGGGTTGCTTTTCAATTCTGGGAAGCGCAACAGGAGCAGAGCCATATCGCGCCAGTCGGTGCCCGACTTCGGCTGACCGCGGCGATGGTGATACGCCATGACTTTGGTCGCCACTAAGTCCGCCGGGGCGATGACCAGCACGTCGGCCATGCGCTCAGTGCGCGGCAGTTGGCCCACGGACCGCACATCTACCAAGTGGCGGTTGCCTTCTTTGCGTACCTGAAAAACCCGATAGCCGCGTCCGTCGCCGATCTCGCGCACGCGCATGGCGACATGAAAGCGCTCGGCCAGATAATTTCGCAAGTCGTCGGCAAGCCCGGCGGCACGTGTGGACATCAGGTCGATGTCTTGCGACATGCGCGGCTCTTCCACGTACGCGTTTACCGCCTGTGCGCCAAACACCACGGCGTCGTCGCGCCCGCGCAGAAAATCCAGCACCGCATCCTGAATGCTCGACAGCGGCAACGGTTCACGCATTGTGAACTCCCGAAGAGTCAACGTGCCTGCATTCACAGAACCCTCGCTTCCAGGCCATCACCTAGCCTTACCAAAATGATACACCACTCCCGTATGACCGGCAAGCGCGTGGCGCGTGGATCGCTGGTCAAAGCCGCGCGGGGTAGCCGTCACCCTGCAGGGAAGTCTTGCCCGCCAAGGCGGCAAACGAGTTTCCCAACGATGGTTCGATCACCGGCGCGGCCTAGCTCTCCGCGCTGTGGCCGATCGGCGCCTTGGAGAAGTCCCAGGTGCGCATGCGGCGCGGCACGATCTTGACGAACACGCGGCCGATGTTGTCCTTGTAGAGCTGGCTCTCCTCGATGCCCTCCTGCGCGTACAGGCCGCGGAACCCTTCGCGCGTCAGCCCGATCGCGCCGTCGCGCTCAGTCAGGCCGTAGCGGTTTGTGATGAACCCGATCGCTTGCTCGGGCAGATATTCGCCCGCGTACGGTCCGGCCTCGATGCGCACTTTCTGCCCCGAGCCGGCCTCGGTCAACTCAGCGTCACCCACGACCAGCACCGCCTTCGCGAAGTTGGTGCGCATGCCCATCAGCGGCCGCTCGTCCATGTCGATCACGACGGACGCCTTCGGGTTGCGCGCCAGGTTCTTCAGCGACTGGCGCGACTTCGCAATATTGAAATAGAGGCACTTGCCGTCCCACAGGTACCAGAGCGGCGTCACCGCCGGATAGCCGTCGCGCCCGATGGTCGCCATGCGCGCGACCCAGCGACCCGACAGGAAATCGTTGGTTTCTTCCTCGCTCATCGAGACTTCCGGGTGCCAGGCCAGCACCCCCGTGAACTTGCTCATCGCTCCTCCTCCCTGAATTGGAAATCCGCGTTCAACAATGCCGACACCTGCCATGCACAGCTACATGGCCCGCGCCTCGAAGCGCCCATCGGCGACCTCGACGGCGTAGCGCTGTCCGTTCACTTCGACTTCGGCTCGCAGCGGGTACGGTTCGGCCCGGCGATCCTGGCTGTTGAACCAGACGCGCCCGCGTTTCACGACGATGAACAGCCCGTACTCGTCGCCGATCGGCGCAAACGTATCGCTCGCCTCGCGGTACGGCCTCGCGCCGGTCTGCCGCTCGATCGCAACGATGGCTTCATGCACGTCCGCGAACGCCATGCCGATCTCGCTGATGCAGGCGAGGTGCCCCGGCCCGAACGGCCCCGGCGCATCGAACGGCAGGTCATGGCGCGCGATCAACTCCAGGCTGTTCCGGGCCGGGTCGCTGAAATAGGTGGCGTGCGCGTTCCAGCTTTCAAAGTGGAACGTTTCGCGACCGTCGGCATCGGCAACGAGCGGTACACGCGCTCGCAGCCAGTCCTGCGCCTCGGTGAAGCGGTGCGGCGGAATGTTAAACGCGAAGTGATAGTTCGCGCTCGGGTCGCTTTGCGCACGCTCGAACTCCAATCGCGTCGCGCCAGCGTGCACGATCAGTTGGCCGTCCGCCGACATCTCCGCTGGAAGACCGAGTGTGCCGGCATAGAACGAGTGCAGCGAATCGGGCGCGGTCGTCCACAAATGTAGTCGTCGGATGTGCATCGCCCCCTCCTCGTGAACATGGTAACCTGAGCGTCGGCGGAAATCGATACGACAGTCGCAGTATACGTCAGATTCTCTCGGTGGCCCGAAGCTTCATGTTGGGGTGATGATGTAGCATTTCCGCGCGTGCGTCGCTCGCACACAGGCGGTTCCATGATATCCGAGGCACGCGCAAAGTCGATTTCATCCCGCAATCCCAAACTGTGTCCACAGCACGTCGGACACCTCCGTCTCCGACGACAGTTCCCTCTCCGTACGCTGCCCGCCGGCGGTCACGATCAGCCGCCGGCCACTGAGTGTCACCCGTCCATCGGGCGCGGCCAGCGAGCAAACGAGGCTGCGTGTGAACGACGACAGCGGCGACGTCTGATGATAATGGCTGCCGCTCTCGAAATCGGCGAGGCTGGCGCGCGGCGCCAGCGCAAATGTGTACTGCGTATGCCCAGCCTGCCATAGCACGCGCTCATCGCCACCCAGCGTCACCCGGTAGGTCACACCACCGCGAATCTGGTCGCCATGCTCAACGAGCCGCAGCGGTTCCTGGAACGAATCACCGAAGCCGACATCGGCCAGCCACAACTCGTCAAGATGCACTGCCAGCGTCAGGTGGTCAAACGGAATACCCCAGCCGCCCTCCGCCGTCGCCACACGCGCGCTCAACAGCGACACCTCGAACCCGATGGCGCGCAGCATCGCCGCGAACAGGCCGTTCTGCTCGTAGCAGAAGCCGCCGCGCCGCCGGCGCACAAGCTTATCGAACAGCCGCGCCTCGTCCAGCACAATCGGACGCCCGGCCATGATGTCGAGGTTCTCGAACGGCACCACCCGCATGTGCGCGCGATGGATGCCATTCAGCGTTGTCAGATCGGCCGCGACCTGACCGCGGTAGCCGATCCGTGTCAGGTATGCGTCAACGTCAAGCATGATCCCTCGCCTACCGCGACTCGGCGACGCCGCGCACGCTGAACGTCAGCACCGCGCTCGCCACGGCGTTGCCGGCCACGTCGGTGCCGATCGCCTGCGCCGTGTGCTCGCCGGCGGCAAGTTGCCAGAGTACGCGGTACGGCGGCGCGGCGAACTGCCCGACCGCCTGCCCGTCGACCAGCAGCGTCACCGCGCGCAGCGATGCGCCTCCGCTGCGCGCCGCGATCTCGATCTGCTGGGCCGCCGGCGGCAGTTGCGAGGTCAGCGCAAAGGTCGCGTGAGGCGCCGGACTAACCATCACCAACGCGTCCGCATCGGCGGGCGCACCGCCTGCCAGCGGCGCATCGCAGGTCGCCCCCGGCAACTGCGCGATGCCCTGCTCGCGGCCCCAATCGCGCGCCTCGGGCGGCAGTACGCGAAACACGCGCGACACGCGCTCGCCCCGGCAGCCCGCGCTCCAGAGCATGCCGCTCACGGAGTCCACGTCGGCGCGCACGTAGGAGTCGTCGGCGCGCAACGGCTCACTGCCCGATACAAACCACTCGCTGTGCCGTCGTTGGCACAGGTCGGTCGCCAGCAGACCCGAGGTGTCGCAGATTTCGGCGCTGATAACCGCCGGCGGCCGCTCGAACTCGCGCGCTGGCAGTCCGGCAAGCGCTATCTCCATGAAGTCGTGCCAGATCGGCCCCGCACCCGTAATGCCACTGACCTGGTACATTGGCCGGTTGTCGGCGTTGCCGACCCAGACGCCGGTCACCAGATCGGGTGTGTAGCCGACCGTCCAGTTGTCGCGGAAGTCGGAGGTGGTGCCGGTCTTGGCGGCGGCGGGCCGGCTGAGATGCAGCACACTGTCTTCACCGAACGCCGGTATGCGCGCCGCGTCGTCGGACAGAATGCTCGTGATTAAGTACGCGACCTGCGGGCTGATAGCTTGCGCGCCGATGCCGTTCCGATCCGGCCCGGTCGTTCCGGCTTCACCCGCGGCCGTCACCGAGCGGATCGCCACCGGCGTGACACGCCGGCCAGCATTCGCGAACGCGGCGTATGCGCCGGTCAACTCCAACAGGCTCACTTCGCCGCCGCCGAGCGCCAGCGACAGCCCAAAGCGCGTGCTGTTGTCGTACGTCGTGATGCCGAGCGCCTTCGCCGTCTCCAGCGTGGCATCGATGCCGACGTGGTCGAGCACCTTGACGGCAACCATGTTCGAGGAGGTCGCCAGCGCCGCGCGCAGGGAGATCGGCCCATGCCAGGTCGTGTCATAGTTCTGCGGCTGGTACGGGTCTCCCTCCCGCGTCGTGAACGCCGTCGGCACATCGGAGAGCACCGTCGCGGGCGTGTAGTCGCGCATAAACGCCGTCGCGTAGATGATCGGCTTGATCGCCGAGCCGGGCTGGCGGTTGGACAGCGCAACATCCACTGCGCCATCGATCGAGGCATCGTAGTAGTCGGCGCTGCCGACCAGCGCGCGGATCTCACCGGTGCGCGGATCGAGCGCGACCAGCGCGGCGTTGCCGACACGATAATTCGGCTCGCCGTTTTCGCGCGTGCGCCGCTTCAGGTCGTCCAGCCGCGCGCGCACCGCGGCCTCGGCGCGCTCCTGCAGGTCGAGGTCGAGCGTTGTCGTGACGCGCAGGCCGCCACCGTTGACACGCTCCGCGCCGTACTGCGCCTCCAACAGGTTGCGCACATAGGCGACGAAGTGCGGCGCGCGCAAGATCGCCGCGCCGTCGGCCTGCCCGACCGTCGCATAGTGCGGCGGCTCGGCCTGCGCATCTGCCGCCTGCTGGTCGCTGATCACGCTGCTCTTGACCATCAACCCGAGCACCACGCGCTGCCGCTCGCGGGCCGCCGCCGGGTTCACCAGCGGGTTGGTCGCCGACGGCGACTGGATCAGCCCGGCCAGCATGGCCGACTCGGCCAGGTCGAGCTCGTGAACACCTTTGCCGAAGTACGTTCGCGCCGCCGCCTCCGCGCCGTACGCCAGTTGCCCGAAATACACCTCGTTGAGGTACATTTCGAGCACGGTGTCCTTCGAGTACGCCTGCGTCAACCGCACGGCGAGGATCATCTCGCGCAGCTTGCGCGTCACGGTGCGCGATTCGCGCTCGGCCGGCGTGAACGCCAGCATGCGCGACAGTTGCTGCGTGATCGTACTGCCGCCGGAGACGATCTGCTCGGCCTGGATCGCCTGCACGATCGCGCGCACCACACCGGCCGCGTCGATGCCCGGATGCGAATAGTAGTTGGCGTCCTCGACGGCCATCACGGCCTGCCGGAACTGCAGCGGCATATCGGCCAGCCGCAGACGCGTGCGGCGGCCCGCGCGCGGGTCGAGCACCTCGTACAGCAGGCGGCCCTGGCGATCGTATATCTTGGTCGTGTCCGGCGCGGCGCGCACGATCAGCGCCTCCGGCGACGGCAAATCCGCGGCCAGCGCCGCATACGCCCACACGGCGAATGCCAGCGTGATCAACCCAAGCAGCGCCAGTGCGCGGAAACGCCGATGCGACCATCCAATGCGCGTTCGGCTCATAGCGAAGTGATTATACCCCGGCGAGAACATGCTGCGGACAGACGCACTGCACAGCCATTTCATGCTCTATAGACGGTGCGCGCCGAATATATGTTCAATCGCGCCTTGTGAAGTTCAGGGACCGACGGTTCGTGACTATCTGTCCGTCGCGTCACACACGAACACTCAACCGTAAAGATCGTCGCTCCCGCAAAAGCAGGAGCCTGAATCCAATACCGTTTCGACTTGAGAATGTCCCACTGGCCTGTCATGCTGAGCGCGAAGGTCAGACGATGGGCCCATGATTGGCTTCGCGCGCGAAGCACCTCAAATGCTGCAAATCAAGATGCTTCGCGCGCGCAGCGAGTTGGCTGACAGCGACCTTGCCTGCGCGCTCAGCATGACAGGCTGCAAGGGACACGATCAATCCGAAAAGGTATAACGCCTTTGGATGCCCGCATTTGCAGGCACAACGTGCGGGTCAACCATAGTGTACCCTTTTCCGTCGCGATGCATGACGACGCATCGCGACCATAGACCTTTTCGGTAGCGGCGCGACCGAGTGGCTCGCAGCCGCCGATAGCCTGACCACATGGCCGTTCAATTGTTGTCGTGTATGATGAAAAGCCGACGAAGCGGGCGCTGAGCTTGCCGCACCGCCCCGCGCAGACGGGGTCGAAGCGCGCGCAATTTCCTGCCCTCCGACAGGCTCAGGGCACGGCCCACGCGCTGTCAAGCGACTTGTGAATCGCCCTCGACCGGTCCACCTCTGACTTCAAGACTCCCCGCGCCCATGCTATAATCGCCGCTGTGTCCACCCACCGAACCCATTTCACCCGAACGATAGACCGATGAGTAACCCCGCTGGCGAGCCTAGCCCCTACGCGCTGATCTATCGCGTCTCGCAGATTCTCAGCCTGACGCCCGATCCCGACGCCGTGCTGGAACGCGTCATGGACGAGGTCATCGCCGCCACGCGCGCCGAGCGCGGGTTCCTGATCCTGCGCGACGATACCGGCCGCGCGACCTTCCATGCCGCGCGCGGGCTCGATCATCGCACGATCGAGTCGCCAGAGTTCCAGGTCTCGCGCACGATTCTGAACGGCGTGCTGGACACGGGCGCGCCGCGACTGACCGCCGACGCGCAGGGCGACGGCGCGACCGCAGCCAGCGACAGCGCGTCGAAGCTGCACCTGCGGTCGGTGCTGTGCGCGCCGCTGCAAAGCGGCGGACGCACGGTCGGCGCCATCTACGTCGACAACCGCCTCAAGTCCGGCGCGTTCGGCCCGCAGGACCTCGACCTGCTCGGCGCGCTGGCGCACCAGGCCGCCATCGCCCTCGACAACGCGCGCATGTTCCGCGACGTCAACACGCGCCTGCAATCGCTCCGCCTGATTCACGACATCAACGCCGATCTGACCTCCACGCTGAACCTCAATCGCGTGCTGATCGCGTCACTGGAGCGCATCCAGCAGGTGCTGGGCACCGAGGCCGGCTCGATCTTGATGCTTGAGGGCGACGAACTGGTGTTCAAAGTCGCGGTCGGCGAGGCGTCCGACCGGCTCAATCCGTTCCGCATTCCCAAAGGGCACGGGCTCGCCGGCTGGGTCGTGGAGAACGCGCGCGGCGTCGTTATCAACGACGTTCAGCACGACCCGCGCTTCTATTCCAACGTGGATGCCGGCACCGGCTTCATCACGCGCGAGTTGATGGCCGCGCCGCTGATCATGAACGGACGCGTCACCGGCGTGGTCGAGGTGTTCAACAAGCCGGGCGGCTTCAGCGACGCCGATCTCGACCTGCTGTCGACTATCGGGTCGAGCGCGGCGATCGCCATCGAGAACGCGCGCCTGTACGAGGTCGCGGTCGAGAAAGGCCGGTTAGAGCGCGAATTGCAGGTGGCGCACGAGGTGCAGGCCAACCTGATCCCGCGCGAGACGCCGCGCGTGCCCGGCTGGTCGTTCGCCGCGCAGTGGCAGTCTGCGCTGGAAATGAGCGGCGACTACTACGACTTCGTCTCGGACGATCCGGCGCGCGTAGGCGTCGTGCTCGGCGACGTGGCCGACAAAGGCATGGCCGCCGCGCTGTTCATGGCGTTGACGCGCTCGACTATGCGCGCCAGCGCGGCCGGCTCGGCCTCGCCGGCGCTGGCGTTGGCGCGCACCAACCGGCTGGTCGCCGCCGATTCCGCCAACGGCATGTTCGTCACGCTCTGCTACGCGCAGATCGAGCCGGCCTCCGGCGCCCTGCGCATCGCCAATGCCGGGCACCCCGCGCCGATCCTGTACCGCGCCGCCAGCGGCGACGTGGTGGAGCTGACCCGGCACGGCATCGCGCTCGGCGTCATCGACGATGCCGAGTACGTCGAGGAATCCGCCACCATGCAGAGCGGCGACATCCTGCTGATTTACACCGACGGCGTGACCGACGCGCTCAACGCGCGCGGCGAGGATTTCGGGCACGACCGCCTGCTGGAAACCGTGCGTGACTTCTGCCGCCGCACACCCGCCGACCTGCACGCAAAGCTGAGCAGCACCCTGAAGCAGTTCGTGGGCGCCACGCCGCCCGCCGACGATATGACCTTCGTCATCGTACGGCGCGATTAGGCGCGCCGACGCTCAAATCCAGTTTCACGAAAGGCACCCGCGACCGATGAGCACTCCCAGACCAATAGCCGTTGATGATCTGTATCGTATCAAGACCGCCGGCGACGTGCAGCTCTCGCCCGACGGCGCGCGCATCGCCTATGTGCTGACGCGCATTGACGCCGAGGCCGACGGGTACCGCTCCAACATCTGGATCGTCCCGGCGGCGGGCGGCGCTCCCGCGCAGTTCACATCTGGCAGCAAGAGCGACAGCGCGCCGCGCTGGTCGCCGGATGGACGCTGGCTGGCATTCCTGTCCGACCGCGAAGGCGACAAGGCGCAGTTGTACGTCATGCCCGCCGACGGCGGTGAGTCCCGCAAGCTGACCAGCCTGCCCGGCGGCGCAGGCGCGGCCGTCTGGTCGCCCGATGGCTCGCGCATCCTGTTCGCGGCCCGCGCCTACACGGAGACGCCACCCACCGACGAGAAAGCGAAGGCGCTCTGGGCGCAGCGCCCGAAAGTGATCAATCACGCGCACTACAAGGACGACGGCCAGGGCTACACCTATGACGCCGTGACGCAGTTGTTCGTCGTGCCGGCGGCCGGCGGCGAGGCCAGGGCGCTGACGGCCACGGCGCGCGACAACCGCGCGCCCGCCTGGTCGCCCGACGGCACGCAGATCGCTTTTGCGCGTATGCGTGACAGCGCCGGCGCCTACAACCTGACCGATATCTGGCTGCTGGACGCCGACGGCGGCAACGCGCGCCGGCTGACCGAGACGGTTGGCCGCGCGACATCGCCGACGTGGTCGCCCGATAGCGCGCTGATCGCGTGTTACGGCAACGCGCGGAGCGAGAACGGCCTGGGCGACCCGGTCGTGCATGTCTGGATCGCTCCGGTCGCGGACGGCGCACCGCGCATGTTGACCGCCGCGCTCGACCGCGGCGCAATGCTGGTGGCGCCCCCGGCGGCGACCCCCGGCCCGATCTGGTCCGCCGACGGCAAGAACGTCACCGCGCTGATCGCCGACGCGGGCAACGTGCATGCGCTGCGGATCACGGTCGCCGACAGTGCCATCACGCGCGTCGTGAGCGGCGAGCGTTGGCTGTTGAGCGCGAGCGGCAGCGACAAGGCCGGCCGCATCGCGTTCATCGCGACGACATCGGTGAACCCGGCTGACGTGTATGTCTGCGACTGGAATGGCGGCAATGAAAAGTGTCTGACGAGCATTAACGCCGATGTGCTGGCCGGGCTGGCCATACCGCGCATCGAGCGCCGCGTCTTCGCCAACCCGAACGGCGGCACGCTGGACGGCTGGCTGGTGCATCCGCTGAACGCCGACGGACCCGCTCCCCTGCTGGTGGATATTCACGGCGGGCCGCACTCGTTCCACGGCAACAACTTCATGTCGGGCTACTTCTACCGCTACGCGCTGGCCGGACGCGGCTGGGCCGTGCTGCTGCTGAACCCGACCGGCTCCGGCTCGTACGGCACGGCGTTCGCGCACAACATCCGCGCGCGCTGGGGCGAGTACGACCTGCCGGAGCAACTGGCGGCCGCCGACGCGCTGGTGGCCGCCGGCATTGCCGACGCCAACCGGATGGCCGTCACGGGCTACTCGTACGGCGGCTTCATGACCTCGTGGACGGTCGGGCACACCAACCGCTTCAAGGCGGCAATCATCGGCGCGCCGGTCGTGAACCTGGAGTCGTTCCATGGCACATCGGATATCGGCCCGTGGTTCGCCGATTGGGAGATGAACGCGCGCCTGTTCAACGACCGCGAATTGTTCCGTAAGGAGTCGCCGATCACCTGTGTCGACCAGGTGCAGACGCCGTGCCTGATCCTGCACGGCGAGGGCGACGACCGCTGCCCGGTCAGCCAGGGCGAAGAGTTCTACGTCGGCCTGATCGCAGCGGGCAAGGTGGAGACGCAGTTCGTGCGCTATCCTGGCGGCAGCCACCTGTTCATCATCACCGGGCGGCCGAGTCATCGGGTGGACTACGGCCGCCGCGTGATCGACTGGCTCGCACGCTTCATCAAGTAGCGCGCCCCGAACGCCACCGCAGAGTCACAGAGGCACAGAGAGCAGTACTCTTTGTGCCTCTGTCATTGATCTCGGTTACGGGTATCGGGGATCAGGTTTCGGGTGTCGAGCATCCGGATTGGAGCTTGGGAATTGGGTTTTGGACGTTGGGGTTTGGGGTTTGGGGTTTGGGATTTGGGATTTGGGATTTGGAAGTTGGAAGTTGGGATTTACTTATGGGCTCTGATTGATCAGCGCCTGAATCTCCGGCCCCAGCTCCCCGCGCAGCGCATTCAGCCGATCGACGTGGCCATTGATCGCTGGGCGCGTCACGTCGCCGCGTGTCATGGAGCCGTCATACTCGCTGGCGCCGCCCTTGAACTGCCAGCCGCCCAGGTTGAACGGCACGCTGCCGCCCACCGGCAGCCACTGGCCGTTGTACATGCGCGCTACGTGCATGTGCGTCGCCTGCGAGTAGCCGCCTTCGCACGACGGGTGCCCGATGCGGTCGCCCATGAACAGATAGGTCCCGACCGGCGCACGCTGGCGGCTGGCGACGTGCATATACATCAGCGTCCAGCCCTTGCCCTGAAAATCACTGCCGTCCAGGTTTAGCATTACGCGGCCATGCTCGACCTGCGCGATGCGGCCGCCCGCCGCCGCGACTTCCCATTCCGCCGACACGGCGCAGCCGCCCGGCCCGCCGCTTGGCGCGAAATCCACCGCGCCCCACGAACTGCCGTCGGCCCACGCCCCGTGTGCTCCGCCGGTGTAATACCAGACCCGCCCGTCCTCAAACGGCATGCGCAGCAGCGGCTGCTTGAGGTCGACCGGCGCCAGCGGGGTGATCGCGGTCGCAAACGGATCGCCGAAGAAACGCTGGTACGTCGCGCTGAATGTGTCGAGCTGCGACAGCCAGTCGCCGTATGAGGTGGTGCGCGCCAGCATGTTCTGCACGGCCGCCGTGCCGGGATTCACGCCCGCGGCGAAGCGCACGTAGCCGCCATCTTCAAGTTGCATCGCCGACAGGCGTCCCTGCAACTTTCCATAGTAGCCGGCGTTCATATAGTTGGCCGCATACCACATCTGGTAATACAGCCCCTTATGCTTCGTATCGGTGACGTCCATCGGGTAGTCGCGCTGGCGGGCGGTGGACGGGCTGCCGGTCACCCAGCCACCGTGCATTTCTAGCACTACCAACAGGGCGCGCGGCCCGACGCTGAAGCGCTCCGCAACGATCTGCACGATCTGCGCGCCCGTCATCGTCTCGCCCTCGACCTTTTCGCTGTAGGTCGCCAGATAGCCGCCGTAGCGCCGGGCAAACGCGGCAATATCGAAGTCGATGAACGCGGGGCTGTAAACCGCTTCACTGTCGGGGAGTAATGCGCTGGAGGGACCTTCGCGGCCCGGCACCACGGCGGGAGCCGGTGCGGGCGGATTGGAGCCGCCGGCCGGTATGCGCAGCGTCTGCCCGATACGAATTGCATCGGCGTTGCGCAGGCCGTTCAAGGCGATCAGCGTAGCGGTGCTGACGCCGTAGCGCGCGGCGATACCGCTGAGGGTATCGCCTTGCTTTACTGTGTAGGTAATGTAGCCACCCTGCGCCAGCGGCGTCTCGGAGCCGCCGCCGCGAAAACCGGCGGACAGATCGAACGCCGGCGAGGCGACATCGGGCATTGCCAGGGTGGTGATGAACAGGCCAAAGGCCAAACAGCGCCACAATGCGCGTTTGAGCATGATCAGATTATAGATATATACGCCCCTGGGCGCAAGGCGTGACCGGGCGATTCAGCAATTCTCAATTTGGCTTTGTACGGGTACTTTCCAATGCGGCTTGCGATGCGCTGGCCCTCAGGCGCTTGTCACGCAAGCTGGCCCGCCGAAAAAGTGGCGCTGCCCTCCCCCCGACCCCCTCCCAACTCCGTTGGGAAATTGAGCGCCGTTCCGCCGGTCGCGGACGCCCTGACCGCAAGCGAGACGATCACCCGCGCGGGCGCGCGCATCTTCGAGGCGCAGTTCGCGCGCCTGCGCGCCTGCGACGACGGCGTGCGCGCGGGCGACGATGCCGATGCGGTGCACGATATGCGCGTGGCCGCGCGGCGCATGCGCTCCGTGTTTCGCCTGCTGGGCGAGCATTACCCGCCCGCCGCGCTCAAAGGCGTGCTGAAGCCGCTGCGCGATCTGGCCCGCGCGCTCGGCGCGATGCGCGACTTTGACGTTATGCTGGAACACGCGGAGCGCTATGCGCTCAGGCTGTCCGAACCCCGGCGCAGCGCGTTTCGGGCGCTGACCGATGATTGGCAGCGGCAGCGCGCCGAGGCGCACCAGAGCGCGATCGCCTTCCTCAACGAAGATCGCTACGTGAAGTGGGAGCGTACCTTCGAGGCTTTTCTCGCGCAGGCCGGCGACCACCCCGCGCCTCGCGTGTGCGATGTGGTTCCGGCGCTGATCTGGCAGCACTATGACGCGGTGCGGCGCTACGAGACTGGCATCGCCGCCGCGCCGATCGAAACGCTGCACGCGCTGCGCATCGAGTGCAAACGCCTGCGCTACGCGCTGGAGTTCTTCGCGCCGCTGCTCGGCAAACCGGCCGCGCGCCTGATCCGCACCACGACCGCCGCACAGGATCACCTCGGCCAGATGCACGACGCCGATGTGCGTGCCCGGCAGATCGCCGCGTTCATCTCCGAGCACACGCAGGACGGCTCGTCGCCCGACGCGCGCACGCTCAATGCGGCCACGGCCTACCTGCACGCCGCCCAGCGGCAGTTGGCATCATTGCAGAAATCGGCGGCGCGCCCGTACGCGCGGCTCGTGACGCCGGCATTCCGCGCCGGGCTGGCGCGCGCTGTGGCCCGCCTGTGATACCGGGAGACGAACAGACACCATGACCCTCGACAATCCGCTCGTCGGCTGGGGTGCGGCGGCGCTCGCCGCCGTGCTCACATTCGGCATGCCGGTCAATCCCCGGCGCGTGAACCAGGGACTGATCAATATCCTGATCTGCGTGCTCAGCCTGGTCGCAGCGTTCGCGTTGCTCGAAGGGGCGACCGCGTTGCTGGTTGGCATCGGCGCCGCCGTGATGGCCATTGTGCTGCGCGACATCGCGCGCTTCGTCCGCCACGCCATGTATGACGTCACCAAGTACACCCGGCGCGACTACCGGTATCGCCGCGTCGGGCAGTCGCTGCTCTCGGGCGGCCGGCGCTCGCGCCGCCACTAGACTGCTTCGCCGAAAACGCATCCGCCGGCCTGAGCGCCGCGCGCCGATGCACTGAACTTCGCCTGGAGGAACACGCACTATGCAGAAACGCACACTCGGCCGCACCGGCCTGCAGGTCACGCAGCTCGGCTTCGGAGCAATGGAGATTCGCGGGCCGCGCATCTGGCGCGGGCGCCCCGTCACCGATGAGCAGGCCAATCGCATCCTGAACGCCGTGCTCGACAGCGGCATCAACTTCATCGACTCGTCGCACGACTACGGCCTGAGCGAGGAGTACATCGGCAAGTACATCAGCGGCCGCCGCCAGGAATACTACCTGGCCACGAAGTGCGGATGCTTCCTCGAGGACGCCGGCGACCACGACAACACGCTGCACGTCTGGACGCGCGAGAACCTGATGCGCAACCTGGAGACGAGCCTGCGGCGCATGAAGACGGAGTACATCGACGTCTGGCAGTTGCACAACGCGACCGTCGCCGACGTGGAGCAGGGCGACATCGTGCGCGTCATGCAGGACGCCAAAGCGTCGGGCAAGGTGCGCTGGATCGGCGCATCGGCCGTGCTGCCGCACCTGAGCACGTTCGCCGGCTGGGGCGTGTTCGACACGTTCCAGATCCCCTACTCCGCGCTGCAGCGCGCCGAGGAGAACAATATCACGGCGGCGGCGCAGGCGGGCGCGGGCACCATCATCCGCGGTGGCGTTGCACGCGGCGCGCCCGACGACGCCGGGCTGGGCGCTCAGGACCGCTGGGCGACATGGGAGAAGGCGAAGCTCGACGAGTTGCGCGGCCCCGGCGAGAGCCGCACGGCTTTCATGCTGCGCATGACGCTCTCGCACCCGCACATGCACACGACGATCGTCGGCACGCTGTTTCCGGAGCACCTCGCGGAGAACCGCAAGTTTGCCGACCTGGGACCCCTTCCCGCCGACGTGTACCGCGAAGCACTGCGGCGGCTGGACGGCGCGGGCGAACAACCGGCGGCCTGAGCGGAGATCCACATGACCACACAGACCATTCCCGCCCGGCGCGACGTGCCGGTTGAGCACACGTGGGACGTCGAGAGCATGTTTGCCACGCCGGCCGCGTGGGACGCCGAACTGGAGAGCGTGGCCGCCGACCTGCCCGCGCTGGCGCGTTTTCGCGGCCGCCTGGGCGACAGCGCAGCCATGCTGGCCGACTGGTTCGACGCCAGCGAGGCGGTGCAGATCCGGCTGGGCAAGCTGTTCACCTATGCCAGCATGAACCAGGCCGTGGACGCCAACGACCAGACCGCCGCGGCGCGACTCGACCGCGCGCGCGGCATGATGGCTCGCGCCGGCGCCGCCATGGCGTTTGCCGAACCGGAGCTCCTGCAGATCGGCTTCGAGAAGCTCGGCCAGTGGCGGCAGTCCGAACCGCGCCTCGCAATCTACGCGCAATACTTCGACCGGCTGTCACGCCGCGCCGTGCACGTCCGCAGCGCCGAGGTTGAGGAGCTGCTGAGCCAGAGCATGGACCCGTTCGGCGCGATGACGGCGACACACGGCATCCTGGCCAATGCCGAATTGCGCTTCGAGCCGGCGCGCGGATCGGGCGGCGAGGGCTACGAGGTCGCGCAGGGCACCATCAACTACCTGCTGGCGCATACCGACCGCGAGGTGCGCCGCACCGCCTTCGAGCACTACGCCGACGCGCATTTGGCGCTCAAGAGCACGATGGCCAGTTGCATCGCCGCAGGCGTCAAGCGCGACGTATTCGTAATGCGCGCGCGGGAGTACGGCTCGTCGCTGGACGCCGCGCTCGGGCCGAACTTCATCCCGACCGAGGTCTTCCACAACTTGATCGCGGTGTTCCGCAAGCACCTGCCGGTCTGGCACCGCTACTGGCGCGCGCGCCGCAAGGCGCTGGGGTTGGAGAAGCTGCACTTGTACGACACGCGCGCCCAGTTGGCCCGATCGCAGACGCACCTGTCGTTCGGGCAGGCGGTCGAGATGATCGCGCAGGGCATGCGCCCGCTCGGTTCGGAGTACGTCAGCGTCATGCGTGACGGCGTGCTCGAACAGCGCTGGGTGGACATCTACCCCAACAAGGGCAAGCGCATGGGCGCGTTCTCGACCGGCTCGTATGGCACACACCCGTACATCTTCATGTCGTTCAACGACGACATCTTCAGCATGAGCACGCTGGCGCACGAGCTCGGCCATTCGATGCACTCGTACTATACGCGAAAGACCCAGCCGTTCGTCTACTCGCGCTACGGGCTGTTCGTCGCCGAGGTTGCGTCGAACTTCAACCAGGCGATGGTGCGCGCTCACCTGCTTAACAGCGGCGGCGACCCGGCGTTCCAGATCGCCGTGATCGAAGAAGCGATGGCGAACTTCTACCGCTACTTCTTCATCATGCCTTCGCTGGCGCGCTTCGAACTGGCCGTACACGAGAAGGCCGAGCGCGGCGAAGCGTTGACCGCCGACAGCATGATCGGCCTGATGGCCGACCTGCTGGGCGAGGTGTACGGCGACGAGGTCGTGTCGGACCGCGAGCGCAGCGGCATCACATGGGCGGAGTTCCACACGCACCTGTACAGCAACTTCTACGTGTACCAATACGCGACCGGCATCGCCGGCGCGCATGCGCTGGCGGCGCGCGTGCTGTCCGGCGGCCAGCCCGCCGCCGACGCCTATCTGGCGTTCCTGAAGGCCGGCGGCGCGCTGTACCCGCTGGACGCGCTCAAGCTCGCCGGCGTTGACCTGTCGTCGCCGGAACCGGTCGAGCAGGCGTTCGCGACGATGGAGCGCTACGTCGCGCGGCTGGAGGAACTGACGCAGTAGGAGCTTCGTACAGCGGCGATTGGTGATGGGGCGCGCCCGGTCATTGTCGTAGGGGCGGCTCGTGAGCCGCCCCGGAAAACCGTCCATGCCATACGCTCCCAACCACAAACATCGTCGATCGATTCGGGCGCAGGGATACGATTATACGCAGGCCGGCGGGTATTTTGTCACGATATGCACGCACAACCGTGCAAGCCTGTTTGGCGCGATCGTGGACGGCGTGATGCGCCCCAATGCCGCCGGCACAGTCGCAGCCGATAGCTGGGCATGGCTGGCAACACAGTATCCGTACGTGATGTTGGATGAGTGGATCATCATGCCAAACCACCTCCATGCCATCATCGTTCTCGATGACGTAATGCCGGGCGGCTCGCGAGCCGCCCCTACCGCAAGTTCGCCAGTCATACGCAAACCGCTTGGACAACTGGTCGGGGCGTTCAAGACCGTCTCTGCGAAACAGATCAACGGGCAGCGAAACACGCCCGGCGCTCCGGTATGGCAACGCAACTACTATGAGCATATCATCCGCAACGACAAGGAGTTGAACGCTATACGGCGGTATGTAGCTGACAACCCTGCTCAATGGGCGCTCGACCGAGAAAACCCGGAACGACCAGCCACGTAGACGCCGCGCACAGCCATTGGGCGCCTGTAATCACACTGCGCAAGCACACATCCACAAACGGGGAAGGCATCGCATGAAACTCTACCGCGTCAAGCCGGGCGACCGAGTTCGCCTGCGCGACTGGAAGCCGGACGACCGCTCCGGCTTCAATGGCAACAAGGAAGACTCGCTGAAGGTGCGCGAGAAGTTGCGCCTGAAGCTGGAAGAGCTCCAGAACCTGCTCTATGCAGAGCACCGGCATCGCCTGCTGATCGTCATCCAGGCGATGGACACCGGCGGCAAAGACGGCACCATCCGGGCCGTGTTCCAGGGCGTGAACCCGCAGGGTGTCAAGGTCGCGTCGTTCAAGTCGCCGACACCGGCCGAGCGCGACCACGACTACCTGTGGCGCGTCCACCCGCAGATCCCCGGCAAGGGCGAGATTGTGATCTTCAACCGCAGCCACTACGAGGACGTGCTGATCGTGCGTGTGCACGATTTCGTGCCGCCCGCTGTCTGGAAGAAGCGCTACGCCCACATCAACGACTTTGAGCGCATGCTGACCGACGAGGGCGTGACGATTCTCAAGTTCTACCTGAACATCGACAAGGACGAGCAGAAGCGGCGCCTGCAGGAACGGCTGGACAACCCGGAAAAACACTGGAAGTTCAACGCGGACGACCTGGCCGAACGCAACCTGTGGCCGCAGTACATGAAGGCATACGAGGACATGCTGACGCGCACGAGCACGCCGTGGGCGCCCTGGCACATCGTGCCGTCCAACCGCGGCTGGTACCGCGACCTGGTTGTCGCACAAACTATCGTGGATGCGCTGAAGAAACTCGACATGCATTATCCGCCCGCGCCGGAAGGAATCGACAAGATTGTAATCGATTAGGCGCCGGATACCGGCAAGCGCAACAAAAAAGCACCGGGGCCATTTGCTCGCGGTGCTTCTGCATTCTATGAAACATCGCCAGTGCTACGCCCGCGACTCCAGCTCCGCCAGGCGCACATACAGCCGCTTGTTGATGCGCCCCTTATACTGGTTTGCGTTGAGCATGTTCCTAATCCACTGTCATTCATGTCCTGCGCAGCGGGGCTTACGCCCCCGCTCCGCGCCGCAGGCGCGGGCGCAGGATGAAGCGCGGCGGCCAGACCGATGGCGTGCAACACGCTTCGCGCGCGAAGAATCTGGGATGTGGCATTTCAGATGTTTCGCGCGTGAAACGAGCCCAAGTACATAAGCCCTGCCTTCGCGCTTCATCCTGTGACCGCTGCGAAGCAGCGGTGACGCCGCCTCTGGCGGCGTGCGCACAGGATATACATGACAGATTAGGACACCTATAAATCGAAACGGCGTAATAGAGCCGTTGTGTCGGAACCATGCTCACGCGGTCAGCGCGGCGATAATTAACTCCACCGCCGCGTCGGCTTTGGCGCGCATCTCGTCGTCGGTCGCATCCTGGATCGGGTGCGGCACGAAAACGCGCCGCACATCGGGCAGGCCAAGCGCGTCGGCCTGCGCCTGCGCCGCGCCGGCGAACGCCGATGAGGCCACAAATACTGCGGGGATCTGCTGTGTCTCAAACCAGACTGAATCGTGCACACTGCACGTGGTACACGACCCTCAGTCGGCCAGCGCCTCGATCACGAAACCGGCCTCCGCGGCGATCTGCTGCCGTAACGCATCCGGCGCCGGTTTCGTGTAGGTCGGCTTGCGGTAAGATTTGATCGCAACCCCGGGCAGCCGTTCCCGTAGGCGCTCGGACAGCCGCGCCAGAAATACGTCGCCGCGCGGCTTACTGATGTCCAGCAGCGCGAGCGTGCCGGCAAGCGCTGCCGGGCGCGGCGCGAGCGCACGGCGAATCGGCGCGCGTTCATCGGTCGGGTCAATGATCTGTGTCATGTTTACCTCCGCTGCGAGCGGCCATGGCCGCCCTACTCGTCAATGCGGCGGCTGACCGGCATGCTGCCGGCCGGGCCGCCCACCCAGCCGCCAAAGATCGCCGAGAACTTGCCTGCCTGACCGCCGGCCACCACGATGTGAATGTTGCCTGCCGCTGCGAACTTCGGAACGAGGGTCTTCAACTGCTCAGCATTCGGCCCGCCGGGTCCCCAGCGCCCGGCCGGCACCCCTTCGCCGCACTCGTCACTGCGCAGCACGTCGCACAGCGGCCGCGCCGCGACGGCCTGAATGCGCTCGCGCACCCGTGCCTTGCTCCAGCCATCCTGCCGCAGCGTCTCGGCGTGCTCCGGGCAGACGACCAGTAGCACGTCGCCGTACGGCCGCACCTTCGGGTGCCAAACGCTTTCCAGCGCCAAGCCGAAGCTGGCCGCAAGCGCATGACCGGTGCGCGAAATCTGATCGGCGATGCCGCGCGGCCCCTCCAGCGCAAAGACGGTCACGACGCTGTCGGTGTGCTCGAAGCCGCGCTCGACGTGCAACGGCTCCCACGGGCTCGCTTCCTGCGCCTCCGGGAAACACATCGTGTACTTGGCCGGCGAAGCCAGGGTCGAGCGCTCCACGCCGCCCGGCTTCGCGCCGCCGATGTTGCGCAAGATCAGCTTGAGGGCGCGGCCGATCGTGGCGTTAGCGCGGTTGCCGCTGCCGAGCGCCTGCACGCCCGGGTTCATGCCGAGCCGGGCGCGGATCGGCCCGTTGACGACGATGCACGGCGACGCGCCCCAGGTCGTCGCCATCACGCCGTGGATGTTGAACTCGTCGGTGCAGACCGCTTCCAGCGCGGCGATCACGACCGGCAGATACGCCGGTTTGCAGCCCGCCATCACGGCGTTGGCTGCCACCTTCTCGACCGTCGCCGGCGCCATGTTCGGCGGCACCACGGCGACTACCTGCTGCGAATCGCGCCGCGTGCCGGTCAGCATGCGCAACACGCGCTCCGGGGTCGGCGGCACCACCGGCAGCCCGTCCGTCAGGCCCTGGTCGAACATGAACTCAAATTCGTCGTCGCCGGGCGCAATGTCGATGCGCCGTGCACGCAGCGGCCCGTTGGCTGACTCCGCCTGCAGCCGCTCGGCGATGCCCGGTTCCAGCGTGCGCGAACCGCAACCAGGCCGCCAGTCGGGGTACGCGTCCCAGTCTATGGCCGGTCCGTCGCGCCCGGCCAGCCGCGCCGCCGCCGCGAACAGCGCCTGCCACTCGTCTTTGCGGTAGCCGACCAACCGCCCCTGCTCGCGCCCCTCGCCATCGGCCAGAACCAGCGTCGGTATGATCTCGACGGCGTAAACGTACGAGACGCGCAGGGCCGAGTCGTCGAGCATCGGCGCGGTCAGCCGGTAGCGATCCACCAGCAGCGCGTTGCCGACCGCCTCCTGCCCAACCAGCCAGACTCGCGCCGCGCCGTCGAGCGCGCGATACAGGGCCTCCAGTAGCGGCACCACCATGTTGCTCGTCGGACAATCTTCTTTGACGAAGCAGAGTACCGCCGGTGCGCCGGGCGGGAAGCGACGGGCGCCGCCCGCCTGGTCAGCCAGCACAAACGACGGCAGAGCAGTCATGCGATACCTCCGGGGCGGTCCAACGTCGTATTACGATGCGGGGGCCGACACGGTCGCGCGCATCGCCGCGTGGATGAAGCCGAACGCGCCGAGCGCGATCAGCACATCGCCAATACTGAATACGTTAGCCAGCGGCACCACGCGCGGAATCGGAAACAGGTCGCCGAGAAACCAGAGCGGCGTAAACTCGGTCATCAGAATGACATTGTTGTGCGATCCCGTGATCGGCGGCAGCCCGGCCAGCGCGCGCGCGCTTTCGGAAACCGGCATGAATCCGCCGTTCGCCGCGATCACGGCCAGGTTACACAGCAGGCCGCCCAGCAGCAGCGCGAAGCCGGGCAGGCGTGCATTGCGCGCCACGACGACGGCCGCCACCAGCATTGAGACGAGGTACGTAGATCTGATCATCCAGTCCGGCAGCGCAAGCCGGTCGGCCAGCGGTGTGTAGATCAGCAGTTGCAGGCCCAGGGGAACGAACAGCAGGGGAAACCAGCGCAGGTTGACTTCGGCCAGGCGGATCAGCCGGCCGCCGCGCGCCAGCGCCAGCAGCACCGCGCCGGCCGCGCCCAGCAGGATGATCATCCGGCCGATTCGGTTGCCGGCACCGGCGCCGTGTGCGGCGTCATAACCACCTCGCCGGCGCGGCGCTTCGCGCGCATCAGCGCCTCGGTCACGCGCGGGTCAAACTGCGTGCCCGCGTTGACGGCCAGTTCGCGCAGGGCGGCGCTGATTTCCATACCGTTCCGGTACGGGCGGTCTTCGATCATCGCCTGGAACGAGTCGGCCACGCTCAGGATGCGCGCGCCCAGCGGGATCGACTCCCCCTGGAGCCCGTCCGGATAGCCGCGGCCATCCCAGCGCTCGTGATGATGGCGCACGTACATGGCGCCCTTTTCGAACATGGGGAACTGCTTCAGCAGGTCGCCGCCATAGGCCGCATGGCGCTTGGCCAGCTCGCGCTCCTCCGGCGTCAGCGCACCCGCCTTGAAGAGGATGCTGTTGGCCATGCCAATCTTGCCGATATCGTGCAGGAACGCGGCGCGATGAATGATGTCGATCTCGCTGTTTTTCAGGCTCAGCTCGTGCGCGATCTCGCGCGCGTGCGCCGCCACCAACTCGCAGTGGCGATGCGTGTGCTCATCGCGCTCGTCGAGCATCTTGGCCAGCACCATCAGCGCGTCGAATGTCTGCCGCTGCAGGTCCCCGACCAACTGGTATGAATTGCGCACCAGCACGAGCGGGATCGACGCGAACAGGATCGCCCACGGCGAAATGTGCCAGAGGATGACGATGAACGCGGCCAGCGGCGCCATCGACAGTTCATGCACCAGCAGCGGCTTCCAGCCGGTCACCCAGTGATCGACCACCGGCGAGCACGAGACGAGCGCGATGATCAAGGCGACCGCCGTCGTGTTGAACGCAATGTCGACAGTCGCCATGAGCACCAGCGCGACAATCTGGTGCAGCGAGATAACTACCCCGGCGACATCGGACGCGCCCAGCGCCATGAAGAGCGCGGCCTGCACGGCGACCGTCACGGTCATGACGGCCACATTGAACATTTTCTTAACCGGCGCGCGCTTGGCGCGCCATTCAGCCAGGATCGTGCCCACGAACGTGCCGAGGACGGCGATGCGCGGGTCAAACAGCAGAATACCGGCCAGCTTGATGGCCGTGGACATGGTGATTTCGAAGTGACTCTCGCGGAACTTAACCGGAAAGAGGTCAAAGAGGACGATCAGCGCCGCCAGTGCCACCGCGCTTGGCAGCGCGGACGCCGAGGCGGACAGCGCGGGCACGGACGCCGCCACGACGAGCGCCGCCAGCACCAGAGTCAGGATGATATACTGTTGGGCTGCGCGTGGCAACGACTGCATGATCGCTGGATGTGCAAACCTACGGAAAATGGAAACGCCGACCCGCCTCGCCTAATTCACTCTAGTCCCACTTACTGCCGGCAAGAACTGAAACAACCAGGCTCGCGATGGCGACGATGATGAGGTACGCGCGAGCGAGTTTATTGTTCCATTTCATGGGGGAATCTCCTTTATCCTAGATGACATCCGGATCAGCTAGATTCCCTTCGCTTCGCTCTTGGGCGGGTCGGCGTCGATATTATAGAACTAACTGGCGGCGATTTCAACCTCGGCGACGATCGCGGCGCATACGTTTGTTCTATAATAGATCCTGGAGCGGCAGCCGCACCAGCTTGCGGTTGACGGCGTCGAGCGTGGCGCGCGCCACCGCCATCAGCGAATCGCCGGCGTCCAGCGCCGTGCCGGTGAACCACTCGTCCGATTTTTCGCCTTGCCAGCGAATCAGCACCAGCGCCAGTTGGTGTTCATGGATGTCGAGCAGTGTCGCCTCGCGCAGATCAAGCCGGCTCTGGCCGGTGAGCTGGTTGATGGCGTCGATCAGCGCCAACGCAACCGCCCGCATGTCGTTCACGTCATCGCTGAGCAGGCAGCGTCCCACCGCCACATGCGCCGATACGCGCAGTTCGACTTCCATGCAATGGCCGCCCGTCGCGGGCACACGCCGCACCGTCTGGATCAGCGGGCGGTGCATGATCGTCCCGGCCTCCTGCAGCGATTGCACGATGCTCAGGCAGCGATGGTCGATCCGGATGCCATAGCGCACCAGCAGCAGCGTCTCGATATTGCGCACCAGCGCCTTGGGCAGGATGTCCGGGGTCGAGATGACATGAATTTCCTCGATGGCGTCTTCGGTTGCCATGATGCGGACGGCGCGCACCGGCGGCAACTCGGCAATCGCGTCTTCCAGGTCAGATATCAGGAAGAAGCGGCCTTCGGGCGCCTTGTCGCGGCGCTGGGTCGCCGCCACGCGATGCGATTTTGGTGATTCGGTGCTCCCCGCTTTTGTCGGGTGATCGGTCACAAGCACATTCCTCCGCCAAGAAGTTTGCTCGACCCAGGCTGGGCGTTGAGGACCCGGGGCGCAGGCACCGAGATTATAGGCAGGATGGCCCGATGCGTCAATCACCGTGATCGCTCAATCGAAAGCGAAACCGGGCAGGCACGCGACCCGCGGTTGCTGCTATCCCGGTGCGACCCCAACAGACAGTGGTTGCGCGCTGCCATCGCCAAACGTTGAACGGTCACTCCCGCCTTCTGCGCATGCACCCTACACCGACTTGAGATATTCCCGGATCATCAAGGCGGCCGTTGCACCCTCGCCGACCGCCGCGGCCGCCTGCTTGGTGCTGCCCAGCCGCACATCGCCGGCGGCGAAGACGCCCGGCACGCTGGTTTGCAGCGAGCGGTCGGTTACGATGAATCCCTGGGCATCGCGCGCTACGGCCGCCGGCAGCCAGCCGGCGTTGGGCGACAGCCCGATGAACACGAACAGGCCGGCCGGCGATAGTCGCTCAGTCGCGCCGGTGCGGCTGTTGCGCACGCTGATCCCTTCCAGCCGCTTCTCGCCGTGCAGGGCCACGACCTCGCTGGAGTAACGCACCTCGATGCCGGGCGCGCGCAGCACCTTGTCGGACACGATACGGCTGGCGCTCATAGCCTCGCCGCGCACCAGCAGCGTCACCTTCTCGACGAAGCGCGTCAGGAACAGGCTCTCCTCGCCCGCGCTGTTGCCCCCGCCGATCACGGCCACCGGTCGCCCGCGATAGAACGGGCCGTCGCACGTCGCGCAGAAGTGGACTCCCGCGCCGATCAGGCTGTCCTCGCCCGGCACGCCAAGCCGGCGGTAGGTCGATCCTGTGGCGATCAGCACGGCGCGCGCGCCATACTCTTGCCCGTCGCCCGTGTCCACGTAGCACGACTCCGCCTCGCGGCGCAGCGCGGTGACTGCCTGCGCCTTCAGCATTTCGGTGTTGAATCGCTCGGCCTGTCGCGCCAGGCGGTCGGCAAACTCCGCGCCGCTGATACCGTCCGGGAAGCCGGGGAAGTTATCCAGCCGCTCGGTGATGCCGGCCTGCCCGCCCAGCGCCGCCTTCTCGATCACCAGCACACTCATACCCTCGCGCGCGGCGTACAGCGCCGCCGTCAGACCGGCCGGGCCGCCGCCCACCACAATCAGATCGTAGTAGCTCAGTTTGGCATGCTGCTGGATCCCCAGCTTCGCCGCCAGCTCGGCGTTCGACGGTTCCACCAGCGTTGAGCCGTCCGGAAACACCAGCGTCGGTACCGTATGCTTGCCCGCGTTGACGCGCTCGATGAGCGCCAATCCCTCCCGGTCCGCTTCCACGTTCACCCAGTGATAATGAACGCGCTGCTCTCCCAAAAACTGCTTCGTGCGCTTGCAGTCGCTGCACCACGGCGTGCCATACACCGTGAGGTGCCGCTCATCGTGCGAATGATCGTCGGCCATCGTCATGCCATACCCTCCCAGGCTCCTCCGGCCAGTCAGCGCCGGCAGACAACGTAATGCGCCGGCATCCGCGATTTGCCGGCGCGCCGTGATATGCTATACTGCAAAGCACAAAATTGAAAACAGGGGAGCTCGGGATCTGCCGGGCTGAGAGGAAGGCCTATCGCCTTCGACCCTTGAACCTGATCCGGGTAATGCCGGCGTAGGAATCCATGGTCATGCTTTCCGCCATCGCCGTCCTGCCCCGGGACTGGCGATTTTTTGTTGTGAGCCTATGAATACTGTCATCATCGCCAACGGCGAGCTTGAAGCCAGCGCGCGCCTGCGTGGGCTGTGGAGCAACGCCGACCTGCGCATCGCCGCCGACGGCGGCGCCAACCAGGCCCGCGCGCAGTTCGACCAACCGCCGCACGTGCTGATCGGCGACCTCGACTCGGCCGACGAGGCGGCGCAGCACTGGTGCACGGCCGGCGGCGCGGAGGTCATCCGCTTCCAGCGCGAGAAGGCCAAGACCGACCTCGAACTCGCGCTTGAGGAAGCTATCAAGCGGCATGCGACCGAGATCACGCTGATCGGCACGCTCGGCGGGCGCTTCGATCAGATGATCGCCAACGTCATGCTGCTGGTGAAAGCATCGGAGTCGAATGTGCCGACGCGCCTGGCCGGCGACCGCTTCGATGCATGGCTGGCCGGTCCGCGCACGCCCATTGAAGGCAGTCCGGGCGACACCGTGTCGTTGATACCGCTCAGCGCGCGCGTGGATGGTATCGCTACCACCGGCCTGCGCTACCCGCTGCGCGGCGAAACGCTGTTCATGGGCGCTGCGCGCGGGGTGAGCAACGAGCTAACCGAGACGCACGCCGAGGTGACCCTGATATCCGGCTTGTTGCTGGTTGTCCACCTGCTGGCCTAGCGCCGGCGCAAACCATTTACCCGAGAACGGGCAGAACATGCCCGGACTCGATACTCACGGGAGGATCTATGTTTCGCAAAGCAGGACTCTGGCTGACTATAGCCATTCTGGCAGCGCTGTTCCTGGCCGCTTGTGGCGCCACGCCGACCGCAGCGCCCGTCCCCAGCGCCGCAGCCGCGCAGCCGACCACGGCGCCTGTCGCACCGACGGCGGCCCCCACGGCCGCGCCGACCAAAGCGCCAACCACGGCACCAACCACGGCACCAACCGCCGCACCGACAATTTTGCCGACGGTAGCGCCCGCCACGGGTGGCGCGCCGCGCGAACTGGTTGTCATGTCGCATGACTCGTGGGCCGCCAGCGATGACGTGGTCGCTGCGTTCGAGAAGGCAAACAACGTAAAGCTGAAGATTCTGAAGTCGGGCGATGCCGGCGCTGCGCTGAACAAGGCGATCCTCGCCAAAGGCAGCCCGCTCGGCGACGTTTTCTTCGGCGTGGACAATACGTTCCTGTCGCGCGCACTGAAGGCCGACATCTTCGAGCCGTACAAGCCGGTCGCCGCTGACAAGCTGCCGGCCGCCTATGTGCTCGACCCGAAGTTCAATCTGACGCCGACCGACTACGGCGACGTCTGCCTGAACTACGACAAGGCCTACTTCGCCAAGAAGAACATTCCGGCCCCGCAGTCGCTGGATGATCTGACCAAGCCCGCCTACAAGGGCATGACCGTCGTCGAGAACCCGGCTACGTCGTCGCCGGGCCTCGCCTTCCTGATCGCCACCATCGGCAAGTACGGCGCGGACAAGTACATCGACTACTGGAAGGCGCTGCGCGCCAACAACGTGCTCGTCAGCGAAGGTTGGGAAGACGCGTACTACGCCAAGTCGTCGTGGGGCGGCAAGGGCGGCGACCGCCCGATCGTCGTCAGCTATGCCACGAGCCCGGCCGCCGAGGTCTTCTTCTCGGATGGCAAGCTGAAGGAGCCGCCGACCGGCAACGTACTCGGCGAGAGTGCCTGCTTCCGCCAAATCGAATTCGTCGGCGTGCTGAAGGGCGCAAAGAACCCCGACCTGGCCCGCAAGTTTGTGGATTTCATGCTGTCCAAGGCGTTCCAGGAAGACATCCCGGGCCAGATGTTCGTCTACCCGGTCATGGCCGACGCGAAGTTGCCCGACTTCTACAGTTGGGCGCAGAAAGCCGACAAGCCCGCGGCGGTCACTGCCGACGCGATTGACGCCAACCGCGAGAAGTGGATCAGCGCGTGGACGGACGCCGTACTGCGCTAGTCGCTAACAACCAGAACACCCGGAGGGCGAGCGCGCTCGCCTTCCGGGTGGCTGCCCCGCTCGGTTGGCTGCTGCCGGGCGGGTTCCTGCTGCTGTTCTATTTCTACCCGCTCGCCGCGATCTTCCAGCGCAGTCTCGCGCCCGACGGCGCGTTCGACTGGGACGGCGTCGCGCGTGTGCTGGCCACGCCGTACTTCGCGAACGTGCTCGGCTTCACGGTGGCGCAGGCGGCGCTGTCCACGGCGCTGACCGTGCTCTGCGGGTTGCCCGCCGCCTACGTCCTGTCCCGCTGGGAGTTTCCGGGCCAGGCGCTCGTGCGCGCCGTCATCACCGTGCCGTTCCTGCTGCCGACGATCGTCGTGGCGCTCGGCTTCAGCATCATCCTCGGCCCGGCCGGATGGATCAACACACTGCTCCAGCAAGCCTTCGGTCTCGATGAGCCGCCCATCAAACTGCTCAACACGGTCTGGATCATCATCGTCGCGCACATCTACTACAACGTCTCGGTGGTGGTCCGCATCGTCGGCAATTTCTGGGCGCATCTCGATCCGCAGCTTGAGAGCGCGGCGCAGATGCTCGGCGCCAGCCGCTGGCGCGCCTTCCGTGAGGTGACCCTGCCGCTGCTGGCCCCCGCGCTGGTCGCTGCCAGCCTGCTCGTCTTCGTCTTCGACTTCACGTCGTTCGGCGTGGTACTGCTGCTTGGCGGGCCGCGCCTGGCGACGCTCGAAGTGGAGATCTACCGGCAGACCGTCAACCTGTTCGATCTGCCCGTGGCGGCCGTGCTGTCGCTCGTGCAGATCGGCGTCACGTTTGGCTTGATGGCGCTGTACGCACGCGTACAGTCCGCGCTGGCGCGGCCGCTGCGGCTGCGCCCGCAGCAGATCACCCGGCGCATTCCGCACACGACCGGTGAGCGCGCCGCGATTGCGCTGACGCTCGGCACGCTCGTTGTATTTGTGGCGCTGCCGCTCGTCGCACTGGCGGCGCAGTCCGTATCGACCGCCGACGGCTTCGGTTTGCGCTACTACACAGAACTGTTCGTCAATCGCCGCAACTCGGTCACGTACGTGCCGCCGATCGAGGCGGTCTGGAACTCGCTGGCTTTTGCCGTGCTGACGATTGCGCTGGCCCTGCCGCTCGGCACGCTCAGCGCGCAGCGGCTGATGCAGGCGCGCTGGCGCTGGCTCGACCCGGTGCTGATGCTGCCACTGGCGACCTCGGCGGTCACACTCGGCTTCGGCTTCATCCTCGCGCTCGGGCCGCCGATCAACCTGCGCTCGTCGGCGTGGCTGGTGCCGTTCGCGCACGCGCTGATCGCCTTCCCGTTCGTCGTACGCTCGGTGCTGCCGGTCTTGCGCAGTATCCGGCCGAACTTGCGCGAGGCGGCGCGCGTGCTCGGCGCATCGCCCGCACACGCCTGGCGCGCTGTTGACCTGCCGATCATCACGCGCGCACTGGTCGCCGGCGCGGTATTCACGTTCACCGTGTCAGTCGGCGAGTTCGGCGCCACGTCGCTGGTCGGGCGGCCGGAGATGCCGACCATGCCGGTGGCGATCTTTCGACTGCTCGGCCAGCCCGGCGCGCTGAACAGCGGCCAGGCGCTAGCCTTGAGCACTATTCTGGTGCTCGTCAGCATTTCTGCTATCATGCTGATGGAGCGCCTGCGCTGGGAAGGCGCCGACTTCTAGCACCACAGCGACCTTTCAGCGCTCCCCCAACCTGCCCATGGCCCTGCTCGATATTCGCCGCCTCAACAAATCGTTCGGCAGCCGCCCCGTTCTGCACGATATTGACCTCTCCATCGCAGCGGGCGAGATCGTCTGCCTGCTCGGCCCCAGTGGCAGCGGCAAGACGACCCTGCTGCGCCTGATCGCCGGACTTGAGCGCGCCGACGAGGGCGTCATTACATTTGACGGCCGCGACCTCGCGCCGGTCGCGGTGCACGAGCGCGGCTTCGGCCTGATGTTCCAGGACCTCGCGCTCTTCCCGCACCGCGACGTCTTCGATAACGTGGCGTTCGGCCTGCGCATGGCCAATCAGCCGCGCGCGGCGGTGGAAACACGCGTACGCGAATCGCTCGCGCTGGTCGGGCTGGGCGCGTTCGCGAAGCGCGATGTGAACCTATTGAGCGGCGGCGAGCAGCAGCGGGTTGCGCTGGCGCGCGCGCTGGCGCCGCGTCCGCGACTGCTGATGTTCGACGAGCCGCTCGGCGCGCTCGACCGTCTGCTCCGTGAACAACTGATCGTCGACATCCGCGCCATCCTCAAGCAGACGGCGACGACGGCGGTATACGTGACGCACGACCAGGCCGAGGCGATGGCGATCAGCGACCGCATCGCCATACTGAATGACGGGCGCGTCGCGCAGTTCGGCACACCGGAGGAGTTGTACCATCATCCGGCCGACGAGTTCGTCGCGCGCTTCCTCGACCTCGGCACGGTCGTGCGCGGCGACTGGTTGGCCGCGCTACCGGGCGCGCGCAGCGACTCCGATCCGGCGCGCTGGTATCTGATCCGGCCCGAGCAGGCGCGGCTTGCCGATGACGGCGTGCCGGGCGTCGTGCGGCATTGCCGCTTTGAGTCGGGCGCGTTCCGCCTGACCGTCGACGTCAACGGGCAGGCGGTGCGCTGTGAAAGCCAACAACGCATCGCCGAAGGTTCGCTGGTACGCCTGCGGTGCGATGCCGAGCCGATCAGTTGAACTTATCGGGCGCAATGGCTATAATGGCGCCCACACATCTACCATCTTGGTTACTGACGAGGAGAGACAGCAATGGCCTTCAAGCTCGATGCCCGCACAATTTCTCTAATGGCCGTGATGACCGCCGTCGTGTTCGTGTTCACGCGCGCCATCTCAATCCCGGTGGCAAACGGCTATTTGAACTTCTCAGATATCGCCATCTTCTTTGCCGCCTTCGCCTTCGGCCCGTGGGTGGGACTGGTCGCCGGCGGACTCGGCGCGTCGCTCGCCGACCTGAGCCTTGGCTACAGCCAGTTCGCGCCGTTCACGTTCATCGCGCACGGCGGCGAAGGGCTGCTGGCCGGCTATCTCGCGTTCAAGCTGGCCGGCAATGCGCGCTACATCTGGGGCTGGCTCGCGGGCGCCGTCGCCATGGTCGCGGTGTACTTCCTCGCCGAGGCGCTGATCGAGCCGCTGGGCGGCATGGTGCAGGCGCTGTCCGACTTCCCGGTGAATATCATCCAGGTCGTCGCCGGCGGACTGGTCGGCTACGCACTGCTGTTTGCCGTGCGCCGCGCCTATCCGCAGATCGACCGGTTCAATAAGTCCTAGCGCATGCCCGCAGTCGCCGCGCAGTTGACATTTGCCTACCCGCGCTTGCCCTGTGATCCGGGCGAGCGCGTCGTCTTGCGCGACGTCCATCTATCCATCGAGCCGGGCGCGTGGGTCGCCATCCTCGGCGCAACCGGCAGCGGGAAGACCACCCTGTGCTGGGCGTTGGCCGGGCTGGCCCCGGCGATGACAGGCGGCCGGCTCGACGGTCAGCTGCACGTAGCCGATGGTCAATCCATCGGCTTCGTGTTTCAAGACGCCGACGCCCAACTATTCAACATGACGGCCGCCGACGAGATCGCGTTCGGTCTGGAGACGGCGGCCATGCCACGCGCGGCGATGCAGGCGCGCGTGGAGGAGTGGCTGGCGTGGGCGCGGCTCGACGGTCTCGGCGAGCGCGCACCGTGGCAGCTATCCGGCGGACAGAAGAAGCGGCTCGCGCTGGCCTCGGTGCTGGCGCTGGCGCCCAGCATCGTGGTGCTCGACGACCCGACGGCCGGCCTCGACCCAGCCGGCGCGCAGGAGGTCGTCGAGTCGCTCAACACGCTGCGGCGCGCGGAGCAGCACAGCGTCATCATCGCCACCGCCGACGCCGAACTGGCGGCGCGCTATGCCGACCGCCTGCTCGTCATGGACGCCGGACGCATCGTCGTGGAGGGCACGCCGTCGGAGGTGTTCCGAGAGCGCGACACCCTCGACGCGCTCGGCATCGGCCTGCCGCAGATTGCCGAACTGGCGCACGCTCTGCGCGCACGCGGCTGCGACGCATCATTCCTCACGTGCGACGAAGCCGCGCAGGCCCTGCACGGCGCGCGTCCGCACAACGCCCCGGCTCCCCGCCCGGCACCGGCACAAACCGCACCGCTCATCACATTTGACGACGTGCAGTTCCGTTACCCCGACGCCGGCGACGCCCTCCGCGGCATCAGCTTTTCGATCGGGCGCGGCGAGTTCGTCGCGCTGCTTGGCGCGAACGGCTCCGGCAAGTCGACCCTCGCGAAGCACGTCAACGGCCTGCTGCGCCCCACAGCCGGGCGCGTCCTCCTCGATGGCGCGGATATCGCGCACACGCCGACCGGTCAACTGGCGCGGCGCGTCGGCTACGTCTTCCAGAATCCCGACCACCAGATCTTCGCGGCCACCGTGCGCGAGGAGATCGCCTTCGGCCTGCATAATATCGGCATGAGCGCGACGCAGGCGCACGAGCGCACGCAAGCCGCGCTTGAGACGTTCGATCTGCGCGCACTGGCGGAGACGCCGCCCGCAGTACTGAATTACGGCGCGCGCCGCCTCGTGACGCTGGCGGCCACCTGGGCGATGCAGCCGGAGATCTGGGTGCTCGACGAGCCGACGACCGGCCTCGACGCGAAACACGCCGACCTGGTGATGCAGCATGCGCGTACCGCCTGGCAGGCTGGCGCGACCATCATTCTGATCAGTCACGACATGGCGCGTGTCGCGGCATACGCCGGGCGGGTGATCGTCCTGAGCGAGGGCCGCATCGTTGCTGATGGCCCGACGCGCGATGTGCTGGCCGATGCGGCAACGCTGGCGCCGGCGCGACTGCTGCCGCCACCGGTGCTGGCACTGGCGCAGCGTCTGGGATGGACGGCAGCGCCGCTAACCGTCGCGGAGTTTGCGGAGATGCTGGGCTGATACGATGCAACAATCCCCCGCGCCCCATTCGGGCTGGCTCTACACGCTCGACCCGCGCAGCAAGCTGGCGTTCTGCGCCATCGCACTCGTATTCGTACTATCAACGACTGCCCCCGCGCTGGCTGCGACGCTCATCGTCAGCGTAATGCTGCTGCTGTCGTCGCGCGTGCCGGCCCGCCAGGTACGCCTCGTCGGCGCCAGCCTGGTGCCGCTGATCATCCTCGTGCTCATTTCGTGGCCGCTCTTCTACTCGCGCGGCGACGATGTCTGGTTCAGTTGGTGGATCCTGCGCATCACGCGCGACGGGGTGCTGGGCGGCATCACAAACGCCCTGCGTATCCTCGCGCTGGTGTATGTGCTGGCGCTGCTGGCCGCCACCACCGACCAGGCGCACATGATCCGTGCGCTGGTCAAGCTCGGCCTGCCGTACGAGTGGGGATTGACGATCAGCATGTCGCTGCGCTATATCCCGACGCTGTATGGGCTGTACCAGACCGTCAGCGAGGCGCAGACAGCGCGAGCGTGGAACCCGCCGGCCGGCAATCCGATCGCGCGGGCGCGCGGCTACCTGCCGGTGCTCGTGACCGTGTTGATCGGCGCGATCCGCCTGAGCGACCAGACGGCGATGGCGCTGACGGCGCGCGGCTTCGCGCCGGGCAAGCCGCGCACCTGGTACCGCGAGATCACGCTCGGCCCACGCGACTGGGCGGTGCTGGCGTTCGCCGGGCTAATGCTGGCCGCGCTGATCGCGTGGCAGGTCGGACTAGGCCGGTAGAGCGGATTCACGAGTAATCCGATACAGCTAGCGGTTGGCAAGGCGAGGCCAAGATTTCTCAGCTGCTGCGCAGCTTCGAAATGACAACACCGCACGTCCTGTCATTTCGAAGGCACGCAGTGCCTGAGAAATCTTGCTGGCCGCACAGGTCGCGTATCGGTTCATTCCAGCAAACGCTTTAGCCGATGCGTGCCACTGGGTTCGCACGCCGACAAAGAACAGACCCGAAGGATTGTGCAGTTCCTTCGGGTCTTGGTTTTACGGAAGCGTAAACGCAACACCCTCACAAATCGTTCCCCGAATACGATTGGTTGAACGACTTGTTGCACAATGGGAAGTCGGGCACGATGTTCTTCAACAGGGCGAACGAGAGCGCCGGCCAGTTTGCGAACGACGGGTCCTTGATCTTGACACGGTGCAGGCGGCCATTGCCATCAGCCATGACCCAATGCACGATAGCGCCGCGCCAGCCTTCGACCAGACCAAATGCCGGTTCGTATGCGGGCAAGTCGCCCAACGGCGCGTTTAGTGGGCCGTCGGGCAACCGGGCGAGCGCCTGCCTGATCAGAGCCACCGATTCGCGCGCTTCGATCACACGCGCCATCGTCCGCGCACGCACGTCGCCGTCTTGGAAGACCGGCACCTCAAACGCCAGCGCACCGTACGCGGCAAACGGATGGTCACGCCGTACGTCCGCGTCGATGCCCGACGCGCGCGCGACATAGCCGAGCACGCCATGATCTACGGCGGTCCGGTTCGTCAGGCGCCCCGTGCCGTCCAGGCGGTTGGTGACCAGCGTATTGTTCAGGCTGATCTCGACGATCTCGTTGAAATCGGCGAGCACGGCGTCCAGTTGCGACGCCAGGTCGAGACCGGCTGGAAGATCGCACGCCACACCGCCCGGCACGACGCCGCCGCGCAGCAAGCGGTTGCCGGTCAACTGCTTGTTCAGGCGCAGCAGCTTCTCCCGGATGCGGAAACAATGCGAGTGAGCGGCGGCATAGCCCGTGTCGTTGCAGATCATGCCGAAGTCGGCGATATGGTTGTACAACCGCTCCATTTCCAGCAGAACCACGCGCAGGTACTGCGCGCGCGGGGGCACATCCGTGCCGGATAACGACTCCAGCGCCTGGCAGTACGCCAGCGCATGGCCGACGGTCGCGTCACCGGAGATGCGCTCGGCCAACTCGACGCCATCGGCCGGCGACCGCCCCTCAAACAGCTTCTCCGTTCCCTTGTGCGTGAAATAGAGCCGGATTTTCAGGTCAATCACCGTCTCCCCGACCACGCTGAAGCGGAAGTGACCGGGCTCGATGATGCCCGCGTGCACGGGGCCGACCGGAATCTCAAAGACCCCCTCACCGCCAACCGGCAAAAACGGAAACGGCGTGCCGTCGTCCGTAAAGGTAGCCGGTACAACGGCGTCTTTGCGGAGCGGGAAGTAATCTTCGGGCCAGAAGCCATGCCGCGCCAGCGGGCGCGGGTCGGGGTGCCCGGCAAACTCGATGCCAAACATGTCGCGGATTTCGCGCTCAAACCGCGATGCCAGGTAGTAGAACGTCGCCAGCGACAGGCCCTGCGGGTCGCCGGCGGGCAGGCTGACCGTGGCGTGGGCAAACCAGTTGGCGCGGCGCTGAGCGTACAGGTAGTGCACGTCGAACCCGCCGCGGTCTGCGCGGCGGTCATCAGCGGTCATCAGGATCAACTCGGCGCCGGCGTCGCGCATCATTTCGGCCACGCGGCGCGTGTCGTCACGCGCGATCTGGAAATACACCGCGCGCCCATGCCGGATGTGGAGGCCGCTGGCGCGGCCGTCTAACTGTTCGGCAAGCGCGGCCGGCAACTGGTCGAAGTCGGTCATCGGGACACAATCTCCACAATCTGATTCAGCCAGGCGGCCACCGGCGCGGGCAGCACCAGTCCAAATATAACGAGCACGGCCACGTTCACCGCCAGCCATGCAAATCGCCAATCCCTCTGCTCACCCATTGGAACGCCGGCGGGTGGTTCCCCATACAGCATCTGGTTAAGATGGCGGATGAGCGACACAAAGGCGACCGCCAGCAGAACGAGCACCACGGCCATCAGCCAACCGTGGCCCGCCACGACGCCGGCCCGCACCAACGCAAACTCCGACATGAACAGCCCGAACGGCGGCAGGCCGACGAGCGCGAGCACGCCGGCGGCGAATAGCACCCCCGTGCGCGGCATCGCGCGGAGCAAGCCTGAAACGCCGGCGAGATCGGTGCTCTCAAAGCGGTGCAGCACCTCGCCCGCGGCAATGAACACCATGGATTTGGCGGCGGTATGCCCGATCAGGTGCAGTAATGCGGCGAAGATGCCGAGCGGCCCCAGGCCAAGCCCGATGCACATCAGCCCCACATGCTCGATGCTCGAATAGGCCAGCATGCGCTTGTAGTTGTGCTGGACCACGAGGCTGAACGCGCCGATGCCCAGCGACAGGACGCCGAGCGCAATCAGCAGTTGGTTGGAATAGGCCGGGCCGAGCGCCGCATCCACGACGACCTTCCAGCGCATTATCGTATAGAGTGCAACGGTGAGCAACACACCCGACATCAGCGCCGACAGCGGCGAGGGCGCCTCGGAGTGCGCGTCGGGCAGCCAGGTGTGCATGGGCGCCAGACCAGCCTTGGTGCCGTAGCCAATGAGAATAAAGACGAACGCCAGCCGCAGCACGTCCGGCTGAAGATGCGGGGCGGCCGCCACCAGCACCGGCCAGTTCAGCGCGTTCTCTGGATGGCCGGAAAGCGTGACGAAGTCAAAATAGGCGAAGACCGTGCCGACGAACGCCAGCGCAATGCCGACCGAGCAGATGAGAATGTATTTCCAGGACGCCTCGACCGATGATTTGGTCAGCGTGAGCGGGATGATCATCGCCGAGAAGATCGTGGTGGCTTCGACCGCAATCCACATGATGCCGACGTTGTTGGCCGAGACCGTGAGCAGCATGGCGAAAATAAACAGGTTGATGAACACATGGTAACGGCGCAGGGCGCCCGGCTCGAAATGGTTCGCGCCGGCGAGCCCGGGGCTGAACCAGAGCGCGAGCAGTCCGGCAAATGCCACGCAGACCATGAACAGCGCGCTCAGGCTGTCGACACGCAGCAGATCGCCGGGGCCAAAGACAGGCGTGCCGCCGCCAAACGTTTGACCGGCGAACGCCAGCGCCGCTCCCAGTGGCGCGAGCGACAGCAGGGCGCTCGCCCGGCCGACGAAGTTGCGGTACGGGCGCACGGCGAACGCCAGCAACGCGGCCGTCAGCGACGGAAGCAACAGGAGAAGGAAGATCATGATACCGGGCCGCCCTTTAGTGCTTCAGTTGGTTGAGTTGATCGACGTCGATGGTCTCGAACGTGCCGTGAATGTGATAGACAAACACCTGCATGACCAGGAAGCCCAACAGCACGTCGAGGAACACGCCGAGTTCGATGATCAGCGGAATGCCGTAAGTCCCCAGCACGGCCAGCAGGGCGATGCCGTTTTCCAGCACCAGGAAACCGACGATCTGGGTCAGCGCCTTCTTGCGCGTGATGAGCACGAACAACCCGACCAGAATCAGTCCCATCGCCAGCGGGATGCCCCCGCGCGTCGGCAGCGTGCTCGCCAGCACCATCGGGCGGGTCATGGCGTACGCCATGACGACGAGCAGTCCCCCGACGACGAGCGACGTGGCGGTATTGACGTAGGGCGTGTCCTCCTGGGCCGCGCCGATGTCGCGGTGCAGGCGGTTGAGATAGCGGGGAATGATCATGACTTTCAGCGCCCAGAACACCGCCGCGACCACGTACAATGCCGGGTCGCCCCCGTAGTAGCCGACCAGCACGAACATGCCGGCCAGCACCAGGGACTGCCATTGAAATGCCCCGACGTAGGCATGCAGGCTGTGCCGCCAGAGCACAACCAGCCCGAAGATGAGCGTCAGGGTGGAGCCGAGAGCCGCCAGTTGGGAAAATGTGTCTTCGCCCATGCGCCTACCTCAACAGGAATGCGGACGTGACGGCCAGCAGGGCCAGCACGAACGACACGCCGAGCAGCTCAGGCACGCGGAACAAGCGCAATTTGGCGATATGCGTTTCGAGCAGCGCGACGGCGAGACCCAGCACGACCAGCTTGACGATCAGCGCGCCGAGGCTCAGGGCCAATGCGGCCGGCTCAAGCGTCGTCGCGATGCCCCACGGCACGAACAGGTTGGACAGCAGCGTGAAGAAGATGAACAGGCGCAGCCAGGACGCCCACTCGATCAGCGCCAGATAGCGCCCGGAGTATTCGAGGATCATCGCCTCGTGGATCATGGTCAGTTCGAGATGCGTGGCCGGGTTATCGACCGGCAGCCGCCCCGTCTCAGCCAGCGCCACGATGAAGAAGGCGGCAAATGCCAGTAGATGGCCCGGGCTGAGAACGGTGCCGGGATTGGCCAGCGTCTGTGTGACCATGCGCCCCAGGTTCGTCGAACCGGCGCCCAGCGCCAGCCCGCCGATGGCGAGCGCGATCGTCGGCTCGGCGATCGCCGCCACCGTCATCTCGCGGCTGGAACCCATGCCGCCGAACGTCGTGCCGGTATCCAGTCCGGCCAGTGCGAGAACGAACGTGCCGAGCATCAGCAGGTAGACAACGACCACCAGATCGCCCACGCCGTCGAACGGCGATGGCGCGGAGAGCAGCGGAATCAGCAGCGTAACGGTCGCCGCGCTGGCGAAGACCACGTAAGGCGCTGCACGAAAGAGCCACGACGCGTTGTTTGACATGACCACTTCTTTGCCAAACAGCTTGCGCAGTTCGTAGTAGGGCTGCCACGGCGGCGCGCCGCGCCGGTTCTGCAGGCGTGCTTTGACCCAACGCACAAAGCCGACCAGCAGGGGCGAGAGCGCCAGCGCCAGCAGCGATTGGGCGATTTCGAGAAGATAGTCGGCCATTTTTAGGACCACCTGGCGAGCCACAGTAAGACGATCAGGACGATGGTAATGTATGCGAGGTACAGGTGCAGGGAGCCGGACTGCAAGCGCCGCACCTGCGCCGCGAGCCACGCCACGGCCGCCAGCAGAGGCGCATACAGCGCCTTCTCGAACCAGGGCGTGACGCCGCTTCGATAGGCGATAGACTGCACGAAGTATTTCGACTCGCTGTGGAAATCGATACTCAGTTCCTGGGTCGGCCGATACAACTCGGCGAACACGCGGCGCAGCGGCTCCGCAAATGCGGTGGCGGTGTACTCCATGCGCGGCGTCTGGCCGATGCGCCCGCAGCCCCACGAGTCGCTAACGCGCAGCGCGCGATTGGCGCGCGCCAGCCGCAGGCCAAGCGGCGCCAGCGCCAGGATGACCAGCAGCGCCAGCCCCACGAGCGCCGGCGACATCTGACCGAACGCATTGGGGGACTGCACGAACAGCGTCGGCGCCGGAACCGCGCCGGAGCCGCCGATACCCGGCAGACCGGCGAGCACTCGTTCCAGCACGGGCAAGACGGCGAATGGCGTTATCCCCAGCACGACGCATAGCACGGCCGGGATCGCCATGCCGGCGCGCATCGACAGCGGCGACTCATGCGCGTGTTCGGCTTCCGGCGAGCGGGGGATGGCGAGGAACGAAATGCCGAACGCCTTCACAAAACCCGCGGCGGCCAGTCCGCTGGTGAGCGCTAGGATGCCAACTGCAATAGGCATCAGCACGGCCAGTTCGGGCATCGGCAATTTGAAGGCGCTGAGCATCGACTGGAAGATGAGCCATTCCGAGGCGAACCCGTTGAGCGGCGGCAGGGCGGCAATCGATGCGGCGCCAATGAGAAAGAACGCGGCCGTCCACGGCATGCGCTTAATCAACCCGCCGAGCGCCTCCATGTTGCGGGTGTGGGTGGCGTGTAGTACGGAGCCCGCACCAAGGAAGAGCAGCGTCTTGAACGCCGTGTGATTGAGCGTGTGATACAGCGCGCCCGTCAGGGCCAGGCCGGCCAGCACAGGCAGGTTGCTGCGCTGAAATATCATGCCGGTGCCGACCGCCATCAGGATGATGCCGATGTTCTCGACCGAACTGTAAGCCAGCAGGCGCTTCAGGTCTTGCTCCATCAGCGCGTACAGGATGCCGAGCATGGTGGACACCGCGCCTACCGCGAGCACCACGGCGCCCCACCAGAGCGGACCGCCGCCCATCAGGTCCAGCACCACGCGCAACAGGCCGAACACGCCCAGCTTGATCATCACGCCGGACATAAGCGCCGACACGTGGCTCGGCGCGGCGGGGTGCGCGCGCGGCAGCCAGACATGCAGCGGCGCCGCGCCCGCCTTCGAGCCGAAGCCGAGCAGCGCCAGCACAAAGACGGCGTTGCGCAGCGCGGGGTCGAGCGTGGCTGCGTTCATACGCAGATCGGCAAAGGTGCCGGTCGCCTGGCCGTTCATCAGGATCAGAAAAGCGCCAAACAGCGCCGCCCACCCCGCGTGCGTCATCGCCGTGTACCACAGGCCCGCTTGCACGGTTCCGTCTTCGCCCGCTTCCGTGATGACGAGGAAGTAAGACGCAAGCGACATGCCTTCCCACATCAACAGGAACGTCAGCACGTTGTCCGCCATGGTGACGAGGCTCATGCTCAACAGGAACAGATTGAGCATGACGCCCAGCAGGCGCAGCGAGGCGCGGCCGTCTTCGTAGGCCGCCGAATAGCCCACGCCGTAGATCGATGCCGGAATGGCGCCGACGCCAATCACGACGAGGAAAAACGCGCCGAGCGGGTCGAGCCGCAGCAACAGGCCGCCTCCGAGGGGCGCCAGATCGGGGAGTGATAAACTGAACGGCTCGCCAGCGAAGACGACGCCTGCGCCGAGCACGCATCCGGCGGCGGCGCCCGTCACCGCACAGAGCGCCGTCAGTCCACGTCCCACGCCGCCGCGCGGCATAACCAGCGCGCTGAGCGCGCCCAGAGTGTACGCCAGGACGAGGATTACAAAGCAGACCAGCATCATATTGACTTCCCTTCGGCCCGTCGTCCAGCGGATTCCGGCGACGGCTTAGCGCAGGCGCGAGCCGCGCTCACGCCGGCAGCCTGTCGAGCGCGGCGAGGATGCCGCGCAGGATATCGGCCGGCTCCGGCGCGCAGCCCGGCACGAACACGTCGACCGGAATCACGCTGTCGACGCTGCCGACCACGGCGTAGCTGCCTTTGAACACGCCGCACGTTTGCGCGCAATCGCCCACGGCGACGACGAGCTTCGGGGCGGGCGTGGCTTCGTAGGTCTTGCGCAGCGGCACTTCCATATTGCGCGTCACCGGCCCCGTCACCAGCAGCATGTCGGCATGACGCGGCGAGGCCACAAAGTGAATGCCGAAGCGCTCGAGGTCGTAGACGGGCGACGTCAGGCCGCTGATCTCAATTTCGCAGCCGTTGCACGAGCCGGCGTCCACTTCGCGAATGGCGAGGGCGCGCCCCAGCAAGCGCTGGGTGCGCTCATCGATTTGCCTGACGATTTGTAGAATGCCGGCCTCGTCGCGGCTGAGCGGCTCGGTCGCGATGCCCGTTTTGATAATCTTCTGAAGGAGCGCGGGCATACAGCCTCCCTGAATCAAGAGTAGCGTGTGCTATCTAGCAAAAAACCCGTTGAGACAGTATGTCTCCAACGGGTCTTTCAGCACGCCGGCGAGGTTAGCTGACGGGTTCGGGTCCCAAAAGTGACCCTACCGGAACAATCCGGATTCACCCCTGCTACGTTCCTGGTTCCCCCGCATCTGAACTGCTTAGGCGATCTTCCCCAGTATAACTTAAGCGGGAGGTATTGTACCCGAATGAGACCGTATGTCAACTTGCCCGGCCGAACATCCAGCAATTCCCATTTTGGCTTTGGACGGGTACTTTCCAATGCCGGCTTGCTATGAACTGGCCCCCTGGTGCTTATCACGCAAGCTGGCTCGACAAGAAAGCGGCGTTGCCCTCCCCCCGACCCCCTCCCAACAAAGTTGGGAGGGGGCGAGATTCTAAGGGGAGGTGCGCGGCGGCTGCGCCGCCGCGCACCTCCCCGTTAGCTTTCCGCCGCGCACCTCCCCGTTAGCTTTTCCCCTGCTCCCCCTCGCGCGCGGGGGAGCAGGGGCTAGGGGATGAGGGGGCATACTGGTGGCCGACTCCAAAATGAGAATTGCTGCCGAACATCCAGGGCTTTTCCAAAGTCCAGTGATGATGTGCCCCCATCCCAGCCCTCCCCCGTTCGCACGCAGCGCGAACAGGGGAAGGAGCCAATCCCCTCGCCTGCGACGCCGACTTTGCGTCGCGGGAGAGGGTTAGGGAGAGGGAAACATAGACTTTGGAGAGGCCCTGCCGAACTCTGATACGGCGCGCCGGACAGCACGCCGGCCAACACCCCGCCAGTATCACGGTGACCGCCTCAGGCTACGACGTGGCACAAGAGCAATAGGTCCTCAGCGAGTCTCAGTTGCGCGCTGGTCGCCCGGAAACCAGCGCAAGCGCCAGCGCGGCCGCGACGAGCGCGATGTTCTTGCCAATTGGCGCAAAGGGGTGCGCCCAGAGGTCGGGAACGCGGCCAACCAGCAGAATGGTATAGCCGGTGATGATTGCAGCCTGCGCCAGCGCGAGCGGCCGCATCGCGACGCCCGCCAGTGTCAGTACGCCGACGAGCGCATCGAGCGCCGACGCCGCATGCAGCACCGGCTCGGCGAGCGGACCGGTAATGCCCACATCTGCCAGCAGGCCCAGCGTGACGGCGCGCGGCGCGAAAAACTCGGAGACGAGCGCCGACCAGAGCCAGACGAGCCCGAGGCCGATCCGCAGGACGAGGTTGATGCGCGAGAGGGTCTGTAATGGATTCACGGCAAGCGGGCTGATTATACCAAGAATCATACATGTTGCGCTTGCGCCGCCTGCCTACATCATGTATCATAATCACTTGGGGAGGGGATGAGGAATATCCCCTAAAGCACCAGAGGTGTCACATATGAGCAGTCAGATCGGCACGGCGGAGCGCCCCTTGCGCGTCGCCATTATCGGCGCAGGCCCGTCCGGCTATTACGCAGCCGGCGCATTGATCGAACAAAAGAACATCCACGTCTCGGTCGACATTTTCGACCGGCTGCCTACCCCCTTCGGCCTCGTTCGTTACGGCGTCGCCCCCGACCATCCGAAAATCAAGTCCGTCATCCGCGTTTATGAGAAGATCTCGCTCGATCCGCGCGTGCGCTTCTACGGCAACGTGGACTTCGGCAAGGACCTGACGCACGACGACGCGCGCCGCTACTACGACCAGATCATCTACGCGTACGGCTCGGCCTCCGACCGCAAGCTCGGCATCCCGGGCGAAGACCTGCGCGGCGCGTACTCGGCGACGGAGTTCGTCGGCTGGTATAACTGCCACCCGGACTTCGTGAACATGCAGTTCGACGTGGCCGCCGCCAGGACGGCCGTCGTCGTCGGCATCGGCAACGTCGCCATGGACGTCGTGCGCGTGCTGGCCAAGAGCGTCGATGAGCTCAAGACGACCGATATCGGCGACCATTCGCTCGACCTGCTCAAGCAGAACAAGCTGGAGCATGTTTACCTGCTGGGCCGCCGCGGCCCGGTGCAGGCCGCCTTCACCAACCCCGAACTGCGCGAGCTGGGCGAGCTGCACATCAGCGACACGCTCATTAACCCGGCCGACCTCGACCTCGACCCGGCCAGCAAGGCGGCCGCCGAGGGTGACAAGGAAATTCTACACAACCTGGAGACGCTGCACGAGCTGCTCAAGCGCGGCACGACCGGCAAGCAGCGCCAGGTGCACGTCCGCTTCCTGACCTCGCCCGTCGAGTTGATCGGCAGCAACGGCCACGTTTCCGCGCTCAAGATGGAGCGCAACATGCTGGTGCCGGGCTCCGGCGGCGCGCTGTCGGCCAAGGGTACCGGCCAGTTTGAGACGATCCCGGTGGACATCATCTTCCGCGCGGTCGGCTACAAGGGCCTGCCGGTGCCCGGCGTCCCGTACGACTCGAAGAGCGGCACCGTGCCGAACGAGGGCGGCCGCGTGGTCGATGCGCAGTCGCGCGCCGTCGTACCGGGCGAGTACGTCGTCGGCTGGGCCAAGCGCGGCCCAAGCGGCGTCATCGGCACCAACAAGCCCGACGCCGTCGAGACTGTTCAATTGGCGCTGCAGGACGCTGCCAGCCTGACGCCCGTCTGCGACGAGCACGCGAAGCCCGCGACGTTCGATGCGTTCATCCGCGGCCGCCAGCCGAACATCGTTTCGTACGACGACTGGAAGGTGCTCGACGCAGCCGAAACCGCGCTGGGCAAGCCGCAGGGCCGCCCGCGCGTCAAGTACACCAACGTGCCGGACATGCTGAACGTGATCGCCACGAACAAGAAGTAGCGCTGTTCTGGGTGACCCTGAGCGGGGCCCGCACGCGCGGACCCCGCTTTGTATTTTGCCGGAACTTTCGCGGCCCGTACGGCGTCTATTGCTGTGGCGTGTCCGCGCGTGGGCGCGCACGGTCGTGACTGGGGCTATCGATGCTATAGATATGCAGCTTTTCTCATTTCGGAGTCTGGCCACCAGGTTGCCCCCTCTCATCCCCTGGCCCCTTCTCCCCCACGCACGGGGGAGAAGGGGAAAAGTGAATGCGGAGGTGCGCGGCGGCTGCGCCGCCGCGCACCTCCGCATCGAATCGCTCCCCCTCCCAACTTCGTTGGGAGGGGGTCGGGGGGAGGGCAGTACAGCGTACTTGTCGAATCGGCTTGCGTGACAAGCACCTGAGCACCAGCGCATGACAAGTCGACATTGGAAAGTGCCGGCCAAAGCCAAATTGAGAACTGCTGGTGGATATGTCGGTATCGTGCCGTCCGGGACTATAATTCAGAGGGGGAAATTGGCGATATGTGCGGACGATTCACGCTCTATACCAACCTGGAACAGCTTGCCATGCTGTTTGACGCCGATGCACCCGACATCGCGCTGCCACCCAGCTATAACATCGCCCCGACGCAGCCGGCCATGACGGTGGTGCACCGCGACGACCGCAACAAGCTGGCCGCCATGCGCTGGGGCTTGATTCCGGTCTGGGCCAAGGATATCAGCATCGGCTCGCGCATGATCAACGCGCGCGCCGAAACGCTCGGCGAGAAGGCATCGTTCAAGCGGCTGTTCAAGTCGCGCCGCTGCCTGGTCGTCGCCGACGGGTTCTTTGAATGGCGCAAGACGTCCGAAGGCAAGATTCCAATGCATATCCGGCTGAAGTCGCACGAGCCGTTCGGCTTCGCCGGGCTGTACGACACCTGGACCTCGCCGGACGGACTGGCGATCACGTCGTGTACGATCATCACCACGGCCGCCAACGAGTTCATGCTGCCGATTCACGACCGGATGCCAGCCATCATCGCGGCGCGCCGGCGCGCTGAATGGCTCGACCCGCAGAACGACAAGATCGAGCAACTGGCCGCGCTGCTCGCGCCCTACCCGGCGCGCGAGATGGAAGCCTATCCCGTGTCGCGCTTGGTCAATTCACCGGCCCATAACAGCCCGGAAATCATCACACCGGCCACGTAGCCGCACAGCCCGGAACAACCGCCGGGCGGAGGAAGCATCCTATGACGAGCATTTATCGCCGTATCGCAACCCTGATCATCGCGCTGACCCTGCTGGCCGGCTGCGACCAGAACACGCCGGCCCCGCAGCCGACGCCGACATCCGCGCCCGTCGTGCCGCAGAGCGCGACGCCGGCTCCGCCGACGCCGACCAGCGCGCCGGTGCGCCAGCCCGGCCGGCTCTTCCCCGCCGGCCTGACGAACGAGGCGCTCGCGGTCGTCTCCACGTCGCCCGCCGACAAGTCGGAAGACAACGCTGTGACGAAGGACCGCGCGCGCATCGTGGTGCAATTCAATCACCCGGTCGTGCCGCTCGTTTCGGTCGCCGGCCAGAAAGACCTGCCGCAGCCGCTGACGTTCCAGCCCGCCATCCAGGGTGCAGGCGAATGGCTCAACACGGCGACCTATGTCTACACGCCGGGCCAGGACCTGACGGCGGCCACGACGTATACCGTCGCCGTCAAGTCGATGACCGATGCGCTCGGGCAGTCACTCGCAAGCTATGCGTTCGCGTTCAAGACGACCGCACCGGCGATCGCGCGGCGCTCTCCCGACGACAACAGCGTGTTCGCCGGACCGTCGCAGGGCATCACGGTCACGTTCAATACGCCGATGGATACCGCTTCCGTCGAGTCGCGCTTCCGGTTGCTGCCCCCGCAGGGCGGCGGCGCCACAGGCCGCGGCGTCGGCGGGCGCTTCGAGTGGAACGGGCCGGTCATGCGCTTCGTCGCCGATCCGCCGCTTGATTACGACACGAGTTACTCCGCGATCCTTGCGGCTGGCGCGCAGGATATCAACAAGGTCGCGGCCACCAAGGCCGACGTGCGCTGGCAGTTCCGCACGATCAAGAAGCCTGAAGTATCCGGCACCGCGCCGAAAGACGGCTCGGTCGGCAACCGCGAGATCCGCTCCGGCTTTACGCTGACGTTCACCTCGCCGATGGACAAAGAGGCGTTGAAGCTGACCGTCGCGCCGACCATCACGAACCAGTACCTCGACTGGCAGTTCAACGCTAACGACACCATCCTGCACATCCGCGGCAACTGGCAGGCGTCGCAGGCGTACACTGTCACGGTCAACGGCGATTCGCGTGGCCGCTACGGCGACAAGCTCGGCAAGGAGTTCATGGCCCGCTTTGTCGCGCCGCCGCTCGATCCGTCGCTGACGCTCAACGTCACCGGCATCATGGGCATGTACGACGCGCTCGGCGCGCAGTTGATCTACGCGTCGTACGTCAATCTCGAAAAAATTGAGTATTCGCTGTACCGGGTGGACCGCGAAGACTTCCTGCGCATGGCCGGGCGCAATGCGTATCAGAATTTCAACAATTTCCGCCCCGCGCCGGCCAACCGCATGCGCGATTGGTCGCAGGCCGTCAGCACGCCGCTGAACAGCTACCGCGTCATCTCGACGACGCTCACGACCGGCGCGCCGCTCGATGCCGGCGTCTACTACGTCGAAGCGCGCTCGCCGAGCGTGCGCGAGGCGGACCGCCACCTGCTCGTCGTCAGCGGACTCAACCTGGCGCTCAAACGCGGCGAGACGGAGGCGCTCGTCTGGGCCACGAGCCTGCAAACCGGCAAGCCGGTTGCCAACCAGCCGGTCGCGCTTTATGGGCCGGACAACAAGGTGATCGCACAGGGCAAGACCGACGCCAATGGCGTCTTCCGCGGCAGCTTCCCGCGCGTCGAGCCGTTCGAGCCGATCTTTGCGCTCAGCGAGAGCGACGGCCGCGTGGTCGCAGCCACCGGCAGCGACTGGAACGACGGCATCGGCGGCTTCGACTACCAGTTGCCGATGCAGTACGGCTCGCAGGAGTTCTACGCCAACCTGTACACCGATCGGCCCGTCTATCGCCCCGGCCAGACCGTCTACTACAAGGGCATCCTGCGCCGCGACAACGATGCTACCTACAGTATCCCGTCCGATGTGATAAGCATTCCGATCAAAGTGCGCGACAGCGAAGGCAAAGCGGTGCTGTCGCAGAACGTCACGCTCGACCGCTTCGGCGCGTTCGACGGGCAGGTCGTTCTGAGCGAGGCGGCGCGCACCGGCTACTACAATATCAACTTTGAGCTCGGCGCGGCCAACCGCAAGTACTTCGGCAGCGTCGGCTTCACGGTCGCCGAGTACCGCAAGCCGGAGTTCCAGGTCGATGTCAAGACCAACAAGGCCGAGTACGCCAACGGCGAGACGATCAACCTCGACGCCGCGACGACGTACTTCTTCGGCGGCCCCGTGGCGGACGCCAAGGTACAGTGGCGCCTGTTGAGCGACGACTACTTCTTCCGCCCCACGAACGTCAAGGGCTATTGGGATTTCGTGGACACCGATCTGCTGCTGGACCGCAAGCGCACCGGCGGCGTCATCCGCGAGGGCAAAGGTACGACCGACAAGGCCGGCAACTTCCACGCCGACGTGACGGCCGACCTGCGCGACTACCCACTCAGCCAGAACTTCACGCTGGAAGTCGAAGTGGCCGACATCAACAACCAGTCGGTCGCCAGCCGCGTGACGGTGCCGGTGCACAAAGGCCAGATCTACATCGGCCTCAAGCCGCAGAAGTATCTCGGCACCGCCGGCCAGGAACAGGCCGTGGACGTCCTGACCGTGAACAGCCAGGGCCTGCCCGTAGCCAGCCAGAACGTTAGCGTGAGCGTCTACCGGCGCACTTGGTACAGTGCGCGCGAAAAGCGCGAGGACGGCCAGTTCTACTGGACCAGCCACTACAGCGACACACTGCTGACCAAGCAGAACGTGCTGACGAGCGCGCAGGGCGCCGGCGCGGCGAAGTTCACACCGGCAGCCGGCGGCATCTATCGCATCGTGGCCGATGCGACCGATGGCGCAGGCAACGCCGTGCGCAGCGCGACGACGATGTGGGTGTTCGGCAGCCAGTTCGTCAACTGGCGCGTCGACAACAACGACCGCATTGAACTCGTCTCTGACAAAAAGCAGTACGACGTCGGCGAGACCGCCGAGATCCTGATCCCCGCGCCGTTCGCGGGCGGCGAGGCGCTGATCACCATCGAGCGCGGCGGCATCCTCGAAGTGCGCCGCCTGACCATGGCCGGCAACAGCGAGAAGCTCAGCGTGCCGATCCGGGCCGAGTACACGCCCAACGTGTACGTCTCGGTCATGCTGGTCAAGGGCCGCACCGGCATCGCCGAGCCGGCGCAGTTCAAGATGGGCTACGCCAGCCTGGATGTGGCGACGACGCAGAAAGAGCTGACGGTGAAGATCACGGCCGACAAGCCGCAGTACGCGCCAGGCGACAAGGCGACGTTGAACATTGACGCGACCGACGGCGCCGGCAAACCGGTTGAGGCAGAGTTCTCGCTGGCGATGGTGGACAAGGCGGTGCAGTCGCTCATGGACGAGCAGAGCACGCCGCTGGTCGATGCGTTTTACGGTCGGCGCGGCCTGGCGATCCAGACGGCGACGACCCTCGTGCGCTCGGTCGAGCGCCTGAACCAGACCGTCCAGCGCGACGCCAAGGGCGGCGGTGGCGGTGGCGGGCCGGCCGCGGCGGTGGTATCCCCCGTGCGCCGCGACTTCCGCGACACCGCGTACTGGAATGCGAACGTGACGACGAACGCGCAGGGCCGCGCGCAGGTCACGACGCCTCTGCCGGACAACCTGACGACGTGGAACGTCCGCGTCAAGGGCGTCACGGCCGGCACGCTCGTCGGCGACACCTCGGTCGATATTCTGAGCACGAAGGACCTGCTGCTGCGGCCGGTCACGCCGCGGTTCGTGGTCACGGGCGACAAGGCGCGCATCGAGGCGGTCGTCAACAATAACACTGCCAACGATATCACCGCCGACGTGAGTCTCGACGCGCAGGGGCTTGTGATCGCCGGCAGCGCGAAGCAGGCCGTCACGATCAAGGCGAAAGACAAGGCCAAAGTGTCATGGGACACCGTCGTCGGCACGGCGCAGAACGTCGTCGCGAAGTTCAGCGTGACGGGCGGCGGATTGAGCGATGCGGCCGAGTACACGCTGCCCGTCAACCGCGAGATCTCGCCGGAGACCGTCGCGACCGCCGGGCAGGTGGACACCAAGCTCGCAGAGCAGATCAAGCTGCCGGCGGGCGCCGACCGCGCGGCGGGCGAGTTGCAGATCGAGACCAGCCCGTCGCTGGCTGCGGCCAGCCGCAGCGGGTTGAAGTATCTTGAAACGTACAGCACGGCCTGCACGGAGTTCACTATCAGCCGCTTCTTCCCGAACGCGGCCACCGTCCTGTCGCTGAAGAAGATGGGGCTCGAGCGGCCGGAACTGCAGAAGCAACTGGAGGCGGCCGTCAGCCGCGACGTGCAGCGGCTGTATACGCTGCAGAACCTCGACGGCGGATGGGGTTGGTGCCAGTCCGACGAGAGCCAGCCGATGCTGACCGCCTACGCACTCATGGCGCTCTCGACGGCACAGCGCGCCGGCTTCGCGGTCGACGCGACAGCGCTGAACCGCGCGGAGCAATTCCTGACCAAGTATCTGGACAAGCCGGTCGATGCCAAACTCGGCTATGCGTACAACGAGCGCGCGTTTGTCGTGTTCGCGCTGACCGAGATCGGCCGCAACATGACCAGCCGCGCCGTCAACCTGTACGAGCAGCGCGCCAGCCTGGGCGCGTACGGCAAGGCGTACCTGCTGATGACGCTGCACGCACTGAAACAGCCGCAGGCGCAGACGCTGGTGGCGGAACTGTCGGCGGCGGCGCTGCCGAGCGCCACCGGCACGCACTGGGAAGAGGCGAAGGCCGACTACCGCACCATGAACACGAACACGCGCAGCACCGCGCTCGTGGTCATGGCGCTGTCGCGCGCCGACCCGAAGAACGCGCTGCTGGCCGGCGCGGTGCGCTGGCTGATGGTCGCCCGCAAGCAGGGCCATTGGGAGACCACGCAGGAGACGGCCTGGTCCGTCCTCGCGCTGACCGAGTACATGCAGGCCAGCGGCGAACTGTCCGGCAACTACACCTACCAGGTGTTGCTGAACGGGAAGTTGCTGGGCGGCGACAACAAGGTGGACAAGAGCACCATCGACCAGCCGGTGTCGTTCACGGTGCCGGTCAAGGACCTGCTGCTCGACACCGCGAACGAGCTGTTGATCACGCGCGGCGCGGGCGACGGCAAGCTGTACTACAGCGCAAACTTGCAGTACTACCTGTCGGCCGAGAACATCCCGGCGCTGAACCGGGGCGTGATCGTCGGCCGCCAGTACTACGCCGTTGACCAGGCCACGCTCAAGCCGACCAGCACCGCGATCGCCTCCGCGAAGGTGGGCGACTACGTGCAGGTACGGCTGGTCATCGTGGCGCCGACCGACCTGCACTACCTCGTCGTCGAGGACGCCATGCCGGCTGGGTTCGAGGCCGTGGACAACACGCTCAAGACGACGAGCGTGGCGGTGCAGGGCGGGCAACTCGACACCAAGCCCGACCCGGCGTTGGCGTCGACGCCGTACGCGCGCCCGTACTGGACGTACTGGGTGCAGACCGACGTGCGCGACGACCGCGTAAAGATGTACGCCACCTATCTCGGCCGCGGCGTGTACGAGTACACGTACATGCTGCGCGCCAGCCTGGCCGGCGACTTCCACACGTTGCCGGCGCGCGCCTGGCAGACCTACGCGCCGGACGTCATGGGCCGCAGCGCCAGCACGTCATTCCAGGTGCTGCCGTAAGCTTATTGCGGTTTGCGAAATGATCCGATATGGCGCTGCACGGCGCATGTAGGGACAGGCCTTTGGCCTGTCCGCCGGGCAGGTCAAAGACCTGCCCCTACCCAGCGAACCGCATGGCGTGCCCGATGTTTCTGCAAAATGCTCTAAGGGCACCGGCGTTCACACGATGGTACGGGCGTTCAATTGAACGCCCGTTACAAAATGCGAAACGCGCCGTTCCCTTCACCGGGAGCGGCGCGTTACTTGTTGTCTCAACGCAGCGGGTAGTTTACGGTGTCCCCAGCAGCACCCCGCCCGAGTACGCCAGAATCACGAACCGTATCGACTTGCCGATCCAGGTTGCCAGCACGAACTGCCAGAGCGGCATGCCGGTTGCACCCGAGATCAGGCCGCCGATGTCGAACAGTGGGTTTGGCACAGCGGCCATGACGCAGATCGCCAGCGGGCCGTAGCGTGTGATCCAGCTATGAAACTGCCGGTAGATCGGCTTGTCCTCAATGATCGCTTTGCCGCCGACGCCCGCGAGATACCCGGTCGTCTCGCCGAGCGCCGCGCCCGCACCGGCCGTGATGCCGATCAGCACCGGGTTGAGCACCTTGCCCAGCGCAAAGACGGCGACGAAACCCGGTGCAGTCGCAAAGAGCGTCGCACTGCTCAGCAGGCTGATGATGAAGATGCCGGGGTAGCCCAGCGCGCCGAGTTGCTGAATCTGATCGTTAAACGCAAAGACGCCGACGGCAATCGCGATGCTGCCGATTATGGCGACGGCCGCCATCAGGTATTCACTCAGCTTGTGCCGCCGCCTTTCGGCTGGCGGGGTCTCTACCTCTGACATGGACGCACCTTTCACTGCGAACCGACCTGCGGATACGTGCATAGATGCGATGCGGCTCGCCGCGTCCATTATGCCGCAGTCGGCGCACCCCGCCAATATGGCCGGTTCACAAGAAACAGCAGACCCACCGGTCAGGGTGGGTCAGTGGTCTTTTCAGGCTGGCTGCGGCACCAGTGCGGCGGCCCGCTGCCGGTCGACCTCCGCGCCGAGCGATACGAACACCGCCTCGGCGCCGCGTGCGGACTCAGCCTGCGCTGCCGCGTCGCCCGACGCGCGGCATAGTGACGCAATCTCCAGATCGGTGCGAGCCATCTCCAGCCGGTCTTTGAGCGTCACGAAAATGCCGCGCGCCCGCTGCAGCAACTCGCGCGCCTCGTCCAAGCGTCCCTGCGCGCGGCGCACGCTGCCAAGCGCGCGCGCTGCCCGTCCCTCGTATGGCGCCAGCTTTGCATCCGACGCAATCGTCAGCGCCTGCGCGGCCGCCGCTTCGGCTTCGGGCAGGTTCGCCCCGGCCAGTTGCGCCAGCGCCATCAGCCAGTGCGCCTGCGCCTGGTCCGGCTTGTTGCCCGTCTCGCGCGCGCGCGCCAGGCTGCCCTGCAGCGTCTCGATCGCCGCGGCCGGCCGGCCTTCGAGCAGATCGACCTCGGCGGTGTTGTTCAGCGCCGCACACAACTGGTGGACGTTGCCGCTGCTCTCGGCCACACTCCGCGCCTGCGCCAGGTACCCGCGCGCCACCGCGCTCTCGCCTTTGAGCGTGTGCAGTTCGCCCAGGTTGTGGTAGATCGTGAAGGTGGTCGACGCCTGCCCCACGCGCAGCGCCAGCGTCAGTCCGCGCCCGTAGTCCTCCACGGCGCGGTTCCAGTCGCCCTGCGCCACGGAGATGTTCGCCAGGTTGACGTAGCAGCGCGCGGTGCCTTCCGTGTCGCTGATGCGCTCGCGCATGCGCAGGCCCTCGACGGCGTACGAGCGCGCTCGGTCCCAATCACCGCGCGCGGCGAAGAGCGGCACCAGGCCGTTGTACGCCGCGCCGAGCTCCGCGTAGTAATCCGTGCCGGAGCCGATCTCCAGGCTGCGCATGCGCCACTGGTACGCCTTGTCCATTTCGCCGCGCTGGTAATAGACCCAGCCCATCTCATGGTAGATGCGCATGCGCTCGACCGAGCGCAGGCTGTCCGGGTCGCGATCCAGTTCATCCAGCGCGGTCTCCTGCCAGCGCAGGGACTCGTCGTAGTTGCTCTTGCGCATGAACACGCGGCCGATCCGGCTGGCGATGCTGGCGATCTGGCGCGCGGTGGACCCGCCCGCGCCGCGCGCAATCTCTATGGCGTTGCGGAAGCTCTGCAGCGCATCGTCATAACGGCCGACGACCAGCTGCACTTCACCCATGCCGGTGTATGCGGCCACGCGCTGGGCCGGCGTCACCGGCGTCGCCGGCAGCAATTCGACGACCGCGTGATAGCGCCGCATCGCCTCGTCGTTCGCGTAGCGGCCCGCGGCGCGCTCGGCCGACCGGATCAGATACGGCAGCGCGCGGGCGTTGTCGCCCGCCTCCGTGTACTGGTACGCCAGCGGCTCTGCGTACTCGTCGATGCGGTCAGCATAGAGCGCCTCAATCGCCGTGGCGGTCTGGAAGTGCATGCGCTGCCGCCGGCGCTGCAACAGGCTGGCATAGACCGTTTCCTGAATCAGCACGTGACGGAAGATGTACTCGGCGCTGCCCGATTGCGCCGTCAGCGCGATCAAGTCGTGATCGCGCAGCAGGCGCAGCTCGGACTCGAAGCCCGGATCGGACGCCTCCAGCACGCGCTGCAGCAGCGCGCGCGGGAACGTCCGTCCGATCACGGCGGCGTGCTGCATCAGGTAGCGCGTCTCTTCCGGCAGGCTGTCCACGCGCGCCATGAGCAAGCCCTGCAGGGTGCGCGGCACTTCCAGCGCCGACAGGCTGAGTCCCGGCGACGTCTCCCAGCGGCCTTCGTTCTCGCGCAGCGCGCCGCCATCAATCAGCGCACGCAAGATCTCCTCGATGTACAGCGGGTTGCCCTCGGCCCGGTGCGTCGCCAGTTCCTTGAGCGAATCGGAGGGCGCCGCGACGCGCAGCAAGTGACCCAGCAGCGTGTCGGTGTCGCCCGGGGTCAGTCGCTGCAGATCCAGGCGCAGGTATGCGCCCGGCGGTAGGCTCTGCCCCGCCTTGTCCAACTTGGACAGCGAGGCGTTCGCCGCGTCGAGACGCGACGTGCAGTAGAACAGCAGCGGCGCATCGGCGGTCGTGCGGATGAGATAGAGCAGCAGGTCCGCCGACAGATCGTCAATCCAGTGCAGGTCCTCGAAGATCAGCACGAGCGGCTGGCGGCGCGCCTCCGCGACCAGCAGGTCGCGCACGGCCAGAAACGTCTGCTGGCGCAACTGCGCCGGCTCGAGATAACGGATCACAGTGGCCGTCTCGCCGATAGAGAGCAGGTGCAGGATGAACGGCGTCACTTCCGACGGCGGGGCAACCCCATCCAACGCGGTCGCGACGTAGTCGGTGATGCGCTGGGCCGCATCGCGATCTTCGGCGCCGACATCGAACAGCCCGCGCAGCAGGGCGACGAACAGCGCGTACGCCGACTGCCCGTAGGCCAGCGAGGCGCTTTCCAGCATGCGCGCCGCCGACGGTTCGATCGTGCGCCGGAATTCCGCGGTAAGCCGCGACTTGCCGATGCCCGCCTCGCCCGCCACCACCACAAAGCCCCGGTCGCGCCGCGCATTCCGTTCACCCGCAAACGCCTGCAGGCGCGCGTACTCCGCATCGCGCCCCACCATCGGCGCCTGGAAGCCCGGAATGCCGCGCGTCTGGCCCGGCAGGCGCTTCACACCGGCGACCTGGAAGATCTCCACTGGCTCGACGCGGTTGCGAACGCGAATCGAACCCAGCTCGGTGAAGTCGAACAGCGCCTTGACCGGCTCGTACACGGCCCGGCTCACGACGATGCTGCCCGGCTCGGCAATGGTTTGCAGGCGCGAGGCGACGTTGACGGCGTCGCCCAGCGGCGTGTAGTTGAACCCCATGCTGGTGTCCATCGCCGACACGACGACAGGGCCGGCATTCAGGCCCATGCGCAGCCGGAGCGTGACGTTCAACCGGGGATCCAACTCCTCGTTGATCTGCCGCAGCGCGCGCTGCATATCGAGCGCCGCGCGCACGGCGCGCGGCGGGTCATCCTCATGGGCCACCGGCGCACCGAAGATTGCCATCAAGCCGTCGCCGAGGAACTTGTCGAACCAGCCCTCGTGTCGCTTGATCGCGGCCAGGAACGCCTGCTGCACCTGGCCGATGATGTTGTAGACCTGCTCGGGGTCAAGCCGCTCGGACAGCGTCGTGAAGCCGACGACGTCCGTGAAGAGGATCGTGACGGTGCGGCGCTCGCCCTCCGTCGCCTTGCCGATGTGGGCAACCACCGTATCGGACGCCGCGCCGGCTGCAGGTGATCGTGCGCCGGACAGGCTCGCCGCGCCGAGTTGCACAAAGGCCGCGCCGCAATTGCCGCAGAACTTGAAGCCGTCCGGGCCTTCAAACCCGCACTGGGCGCAAAGCTTCACCAGCGGCGTCGCGCACTGATCGCATACGCGGGCGTCCAGCCGGTTGGGATGGCCGCAGCGCGGGCAGGCAGCCGTTAGCAGCATGCGGTACGCTCGTGGCTGCGTGTCAGGTGACGGGGCGGACTGGTGTCCATAAGGCGAGTATACGCGACATTGACGCCAGTTTCAAGCGATTGCGGGCGCACAACCCGTAGCGGCGGAACCCGGCACGCAAAAAAGACGCCCGCGCACTGACCTCGCGAGCGAGGAAAATGCGCGGGCTCAAACCTGCAGCCTGTTTGCCGGACTGCCGACCAGATTCAGCACCGGGCCGGGTTGGGAGGAGGAGAACCCGGCCCAAGTGCTGTGTTGCTGCTAGTCGTCGATCTCGAACTTGAAGCGCATGGTTTCGCCGTGATTGTTGCGTACATACGTCTTGCCGTCGTAGCTTACGGTCACAGGCGACGAAGCGCCATCGCCGTCAATCATGACCATCATCATTTCGCCATGCCCGCGCACGGTCACGGCCGAATTCGGAAGCAGCGGGGCGGGAGCGGGCGTCTTGCAGCGCCCAGCGGCCTGGTCGCCATAGTGCGTGCCTTGCGGCAGCGTGATCTTTACGGCCATCGGATGGGCAGCGTCAATCACCAGCCATTGGCCCTCAACGCAGAGCGCCGGATCCTCCCACTCCAATGCGGCCTGTGCCATGCCAAACGTGGTGAAGAGCAGGAACGCTGCGAAGATGATTGAGAACTTTTTCATGGTGCGACCCCTTTCGGTCAGCGGCAACAAACAAACCGGCCTACGTCCATCCGTTGCGCCCAGGCCAGTCGCACCTGATACGCTTCGGTAGCCCGGCGATCATGTTCGCACCGTTGCGAATTTAGACCCGTGGCTTTGCGCCCCCACCTTTTGGTGGGTTTGCCTTTGTCGGCGTTATAACGTTTATCGCTCAACTTCTGAAGTCATTATAGTTGGTTTGGCGGAAATGGGAATAGCACTAGAGTACCGTTTGCTATCTTGATACGGGCAACACAAGCTCGTTTCGCCCCGCGCTCCCCACTTGTAGCGGCGGGCTGCCCCCTGATGTGTAAAGCCCCACCGCCAGGTTGACCGTCTGGGGGGGCCATTGGAAAGCATGCTCGTCCTTTATTATGTTTCCTGGCCTCCAGATGGAGGTCGGGTACCATCCGCCAAGCGGTTGGGTATCTCGTTGGTCAATAATGCGTCCATTGGAGTCCAGCGCGTGAACAAAAACAGTATAGTCTGCTTCCAAAGGAGTGAGCGCCATCCAATAAAACGTTACCTTACCAGGGGAGAGGTCATAGCCCTGCAATGCGATCAGATCGGCAAACTGCGCGTCAACCCGGTTTTGTGGACCGACCGTTGGCTGGCTGATCGGTATCACATTGACACGAGCCACGACAGGCCGCACCACACGCTGTCCGTCGGCATTAGCAGGTGGCAGCGCTGCGCCGGTCGCGCGATCATACCAGCCGACAACAACCTTGCCCGCCACCGGTGTCGTGGCGTTTGGTTTGATCCGCAGCCGATAGCGATCCACGATCAGACGATTGGCCGGCCACTGAGTCGTTGGAAACATGCCGAATCCGGGGTAGGTGTCCGTCGCGGCGATCAATTCGTCGTCCACGCCAAAGACTTTGATGTACAGCGTGTACGCGCGGTTGAGCGGCTCGCGCACCTGCCAGCGCAGCTCGATCGGCAGTTCTGAACCGGGCTGCGCGGCAATGACAGCCGGCGACACCGCGATCAGGTCAATGCGGTCGCCAAAGCGCACTATTGGGCGCTCCGACGACGCCAGCAACAGATCAGGCAGCGCGTACGCCGGCGCAATCACATACCCCGGCACAAAAGCGGCCATGGCGACCATTCCCGCCAGTAAGCCGCCGACAATCCAGCGCCCGACCGGCCGCTCCAGCCAGGCGTGCAGCCCCCCGCTCATCAGCACCGCCAGCGCCGACAGCGCCGGGAAGAGCAAGCGTCCCTGCAAGCCCGGCGTCAGCATGCCCCAGCGCAGCACGCCAACCAGCACGATGCCGAACGTCGCGACGACCAGAGCGAGCGAGTTGGCCTCCACAGCGCGGCTGGCATCACGCGACGTGATACGGCGGAGTCCCAGAATAAGCAGGCCACCCACCACCGCGACGGTCAGCGCGCCGTATATCAGGTACAGCGTCTCCGGCAGCAGAATACTGAACCAGCCGAACAGGCCCCAGAACGACAGGCGCAACCCTTCCGTTTCGTCCAGCAATTGCCAGAGGTCGGGCGGCGGGTTGCGTATGCCAACAATCGCCAGCATCCGGTTGAGGCCGGTCAGATCGCCATACAATAGCCAGTTCCGCGCGTACCACCACCCGGCGACCAGCAGCGCCGTGCCGCCCGAAACGATGCCACGCTGTACGATCGCCGCGATGCGCTGCCGCTCGTACAGTATTATCGCAAGCGCGGCCACCAGACCCATGGCCGCGCCGCTGAGCTTGGCCAGCGCGGCGATGCCGACCAGTGCGCCCAGCAACACGTCGTCGCGCCGGCGCGCTGCGCCCTGCACGACCCGGATCGCCTGAAATAGGACAAGCCCGCAAGCCAGCGCAGCGAACGCGTCGTTGCTCACCGCCGTCGACACAAACAGGAATTGAGGGATGAACGCCTGCACCGCCACGGCAGTCGTCGCCACACCGCGCCGTCCAGGGAACACGCGCCGCGCCAGCAGGTAGGTGACGAGCAGGCCAACTGCGCCGAACAACAGCGACACGAAACGCGTTGCATAGACGGCCAGCACCGTGCCACGCCCGGGGAATCCATCGGCGGCGCTGTGCAGGTAGACGTTGCGGTTACCCGGCGTCTGCGGATCGCCCTGCACGGCATACGGGTTTGTCGCCGATACGGACTGCCAGTCGCTTGCGTCAAAGCCGGCAGTGAGCACCGCTGCCAGCAGATAGTAGAGCGGCGGCTGGCTGCCCTCCTGCTGCCAGCGATCGACCCGACCCTCGACCTGCACTGGCAGGCCGCGTCCTTCCGCGATCTCGCGAACGAAGAAGAAGTGCTGCGGCTCGTCGGGCTTCTCGAATACGGGCGCGGCCAGCCCATACGCTGCGCCCAGCGCGAGGAATGCGACAAGCACCAGCCAGAAGCCGGCGTGTGCGCGCAGCGCAGTCACGCGGTTGAAAGAGCGGCTCACGCGAGCCAGTTTACCGCACGGGCACGGTTCCGGCAAAACAGCAATTCTCATTTTGGGGTCTGGCTACAAAGTTGCCCCCTCATCCCCGGCCCCTTCTCCCCCGTTCACGGGGGAGAAGGGGAAAAGTGAATGGGGATTGGCGCGGCGGCGCAGCCGCCGCGCCAATCCCCTTAGCGTCTCTGCCCCTCCCAACGAAGTTGGGAGGGGGTCGGGGGGAGGGTAGCATCACCTGCTCGTCGAATTGGTTTGCGTGACAAGCACCTGAGCACCAGCGCATGACGAACCGCAATAGGAAAGTGCCCGTACAAAGCCAAATTGGGAATTGCTGCCGGCAAAAGGTACGCTTGGGCGTGCTTCGCCGTTCGTGCTAGAATGGGCGCGTTCATCCGCGCCGGCTTGTCGCGGCTGCGGGGAACCGGGGCCGATCGCCGATGCTGACCACGCAAACCGCTACCATCGCCCGTTTGTTTCCCGATGTCACGTCGGGACGACTGGTGCGTGCGCGCCTGCCGATCCTGCGCTATTGCTCGCTGGACGAACAGGGCAGCGCGTGCTCGCTCGCGCCGGAACTCTTTCGCTGGCAGATGAAGCTACTGCTGGCCAATGGCTGGCGCGTGCTGGGGCTTGATGCACTGCTGGCCGGGCTGGGCAGTGGGTGGCCAAGCCGCAGCGCGGTTCTGACGTTTGATGAGGGGTACCGCAACTTTCGCGACCACGCGCTGCCGTACCTGCACGGTTACGCATACGCTGCGTTCCTTTTTGTTGCGCCAGTCGACTCGCGCAGCGCGCCCGGGCGACGCGGACCGCGGACACTGATGGACTGGCCGGCGCTGCGCGTGGTGGCCGGGCAGGGCATCACCCTGGGCCTGCGCCTGCCCGCCGAGCCTGACTTGCGGCGCATGTCGCCCGCCGACGCCGAGACGGCGCTCTCCACACTGCGGGCACGGCTCGAAGATCGGCTGGGTCTGCCGGTCACCGCATTCGCCAGCCCGTACGACACGCTGCCCGACTGGCTGCGTATCCTGGCCGGGCAGCAGTTTCGCGCCGGGTTCAGCGCTCGCCTGGGATTCGCGCGCGCCGCCGGCACGGCCCTGGCACTGGACCGCGTCGACGTTCGGGTGCTGCGCAACCGTCGGCTGTTCCGCGCGCTGGAGTCCGGCTGGATCGACACCTACCTGCACGCGCGGCAGGCGCTGCGTGACTTGCAGACACACTCGTAGTGTGTGGAGATCGAACGTACGAAATGACCGAACCGGAATTATCCATCGTGATCGCCGCCGACGCGCCTCCCGCGCTCGGCGAGTGCCTGGCGTCCATCGAACGCCAACGCGGCGGCCGCGCCGTCGAGGTGCTGGTCGTATCGCACCGACCCGACGACCAGCGCATTGCGCGCGAACACGTGCGCGACTGCGTCGTGTTGGACGCCCCGCCGTCCGGCCTGGCGCCGCATCGCTGGGCAGTCGGTATCGGGCGGGCGCAGGGTCGGCTTATCGCGCTGACCGACGGCGCGTGCGTGCCCGACGCCAACTGGATCGACGAAATTGTGCGCGCGCATGCCGCATACCACTCCGGCATCGGCGGCGCGCTCGAACTGGCCGATGGTGCCAGCCTGCTGGACCGGGCGACGTATTTCGTGCGCTGGGCGCGGCATATGCCGCCGCTGGCCGAATCCAGCGCAGACCTGCCCGGCGAGAACGTCTCATACAAGCGCGCCGCGTTAGCCGAGGACGCTGGCTGGATCGCCGCCAACGGCTTCTGGCCGCAGGACGTGAACGAGCACCTGCGCGGCCAGATGCGCAGCCTGCGCTCGAACCCGGCCTGTGTCGTGCGCGTCAAGCAGCCGTACACGCTCGGCGGCATCGCGCGCCACCAGGTCATCAGCGGCCGCTTGCTCGGCCAGGCTCGCGCGCGCCGCTCGGCCGGCCCGAAGCGCTGGCTCATATTGCTGGCGACGCCAGTCATCCCGCTGGTGCGTCTGCAGCGCATTGCGCGGGCAGTCGCCGGCAAGCGTCGCCACGGCCGCGAGTTCGCCACGGCACTGCCGCTGATCTTCGCCATACTCGTTTGCGAAGCCGCCGGCGAACTGGACGGCATGCTGCGAGCATGAGCATGACCCACGACGCCATTGTGCAGGATTTGCGCGCGTTCATCACCCGCGAGGTGCTGCAGCAGCCCAATCTGCGACTTGACGACGACCAACGGCTCATCAGCGGTGGCCTGCTCGACTCCCTGGCGCTGGGCCGCATCGCCGTGTACATCGAAGACCATTACGGGGTCTATGTCCCCGACCTCGAACTGACGGCCGCCGCAATGGACACGCTCTCGCTGATGGCCGAGCGCGTGAGGCGACCATGAGCGCGTCCGCGCACGTCTCACTCCCGGCAGCATTGCTCTCGCAGGCCGCTGCGGCACCTAACGCCGTCGCAATCCATTTCGTCGGCGAAGACGGCGCCGAGCAGCCGGTCACATACGCGCAAATCGCCTCCGCGATGTCGATGCGCGCGGCGGCGTTGGCTCGGGCCGGCGCGCGCACCGGCGATGTGGTGGTGCTGGTAATGCCCCACACGATGGCGTTGATCGAATGGTTTTGGGGCGCACTGGGGTTCGGCGCGCTCCCAACGATCTTCCCATATCTGACGCCAAAGCTCGATGCCGGCACGTATGCGACGCGGGTGCATGCGCTGGCCGCCGAGGCCGGTGCACGCATCGTGATCACCTCGGTCGCGCTGGAGCCGGCCGTGCGCGCGCTGGTCGCCGGTCTCGACTGCCGCGTCATCGCCGCCGATGAGCGCGTCGACGATGTCGGATCTCCGCTACCCGCCCTGCCCCCGGGCGACGACGCCCCCGCTTTGCTGCAATACAGCAGCGGCACGACCGGCCTGCAGAAAGGGATCGTGCTCTCGCACCGCGCCGTGCTGGCGCACCTTGACGCGCTGAGCGAAGCATATGCCGTGCGCGCTGACGATGTGGTCGTGTCGTGGCTGCCGCTCTACCACGACATGGGGCTGGTCATCGGCTTCCTGCTCCCGCTGGTGAAGGGCATCCCGACCGTGCTGATGTCGCCGTTTCACTGGGTGCGCCAGCCGGGCGCGCTGTTCCGCGCCTTCAGCCGCTATCGCGGCACGCTCTGCTGGATGCCGAACTTCGCGTTCAACCACTGCGCGCGCGCGGTGGCGGAGCGCGAGCTCGCCGGTTGCGACCTGAGCGCCGTGCGTGTGATCGTGAACGGCTCGGAGCCGGTGCGACTGGACAGCCTGCGCATGTTTGCGCAGCGATTCGCACCCTATGGCCTGCGGGCACAAGTGCTGAGCGCCGCATACGGACTGGCGGAAAACGTCGTCGGGGTCAGCACCTCGCCACACGCCGAGGGCTATCGTGTCGATTGGGTCAACCAGGCCGCGCTGCAAGTGGAGCGCCGCGCCGCGCCGGCGGAACCGGATGCGCCCGGTGCGACACCGGTCATCAGTTGCGGCCGGCCGTTCCCTGGCACCGAGGTGCGCGTGCTCGACGACGAGGGACAGGCTCTCAATGAGCGGCGTGTGGGCGAACTGGTGATACGCAGTCCGTACATGCTTCGGGGCTACTTCCGACGGCCCGACCTTTCGGCCGAGGCATTCCACGGGGGCTGGTTCCGCACGGGCGATATGGGCTACATCGCGGCTGGCGAGGTGTTTGTCTGCGGGCGCAAGAAGGATATGATCATCAGCGGCGGCCGCAACATCTACCCGGACGATCTGGAGGCGATCGCGAGCGGTGTGCCCGGCGTCCACGCCGGTCGCGCCGTCGCCTTCGGCGTGTCCGACGCGCGCGCGGGCACCGAGCGGATCGTCATCGTATGCGAACTCGACGCGCCGCCCGGCGCTGAAAACAAACGCGCCGTCGAGTTGGAACTTCGACGGCGCGTGGCCCGCGAGCTCGATGTCGCCCCGGCCGATGTGCGGCTGGTCGGCGAGCACGACTGGATAATCAAAACATCAAACGGCAAGCTGGCCCGCAGCGCCAATCGCGACAAATATCTGCGCGCGTTCGGCGGGCCGGCGGGCTAACAGTCCGTCTCCTTCCACGCGGCGTCGAGGCAACGCTGGACTGGCGTGCCGCGCACCGTGTGTACGACGCGCGCGACAAACTGGTCGTTGTTGACGTACGCCACCCATGTGGACTTGGCGGTCTGCCCGGCCGGAATATTCGGCAGGTTGGACATGCAGACTCGCGCTGAACCGCCCTTGTCATTAAACGCCTGCGTGGTCCAGTCGGATGGTGCGATCGTCGACGACGAGCGGTTGGTCAAGAACGCATCCCATTTGAACTGCCGCACTGGAACTTTGTTATTGAACAGTGTGCAATCGTTCGGATCGGGCTGGCCCCAACGCTCATAGCCCTGGAACGCAAACGTCAGCGAGAACTGCGGGGTCGGCGTGCGCGTGGGCGGCGGAGGCGGCGGGTTCGTCGCAGTCGCTGTCGGTGGAACGTTCGTGGCCGTCGCGCTGGGCGGCACGCTCGTCACGGTGGCGGCCACGGTCGGCGTAGACGACGGCCGCGCGATGATCGAGATGGTCGGAATGGCGGGCGCACTCGTCGCAGGCGGCACCGCGGTCGGCGGCACATTGGTAGCCGTGGCCGGCGCGGTTGTCGGTACGCTCGTTGCGACAGCCACAACACTCGTGGGAGCGGTCGTGGGGGTCGGCGCCTGATCCGGCGCAAAGCGCGAAGCAGCCGCCCAGCCGAGCGCCGCCAGCCCGATGACACACACGAAGAAGAAGATGACCGCCATGATCAGCACCGGCGACAGGCCGCCACGCTTTGGCGGTTCCCCGGTCTGCGTCGGCGCGGCGGTCGTGCCCGCCTGCGGCGGAATGGTCGGCGGCGTGAAGCCAACCATGGTCTGCGCATCCGGTCGCGCCGCCGGGCCGGTCGCCTTTGGCGGAATGACGGGTGGCGTAAATCCGACCAAGGTCTGCGCCTGATCCGGGCGAAGATCCGGCTGGCTGGTCTTCGGTATTTGTGGCGGGATGAACGATGAGAGCGTCGCGGAGTCGGCGCGCGCGGCGCGATGCTCGTCGGGCGTGGGCAGAGGCGGCGGGGCGGCCGCCGGCGCACCGCCAGGCGGATCCTGCTGCACCCAGTTCTGCCCATCGTGAATATACCAGCGGCCGCTTTCGGCGCCGATCATCCAGTAGCGCCCCTGCGCGTCGAGGATCATCTGCGCCTGCAGCGCAGCCTCGAACTGCTCGCGCGTCACCTGCCCGGCCGCCAACTGCGTCTTCAGCGCAGCGTATTGCGCTTCGACGTCGCGGAAACGCGGATCGGCTGGATTACTCATGAGTTTGCCCCCTACCCGGACACGAGCTGCTAGTTGCTAGTTGCTATGTTTGGAAGGTCAGGACGGTGATCCCGACGGTGATCTGGTCGCCGTTCTGCAATGCCTGCGCCGTGATGCGACGGCCGTTGACATAGGTGCCGTTGCGCGAGTTGAGGTCGCGCGCCGTCCAGGTCGCGCCGTCGTAGTCAATGCGCGCATGCAAACGCGACACCTGCGCATCGTTGACGACCAGCGAATTGGAGGTCGCCCGACCGAGCGTCGCGCCTTCGCGGCCGAACTCGATCATCGCCATGTTGGCCGCACCGCGCAATACGTTCAGGCGCGCGCGGTTCGGCTTTGCCAGCGGCATGCCCGGATCGGAGGGGTGGATCGGCGGTGAGATCTGAGGCAGCGGCGCGGTGGAGAGCACCGCAACCGGCGGATCCTTGGCGGCCCAGGTCTTGCCGTCAAAGACATGCCACTTGCCGCTCTCGACGCCGATCATCCAGTAGCGACCCTGCTCATCCTGAAACATGAGCGGCTGCAGCGCCGCCTCGAACTGTTCCTGCGTCAGCCGGCCGCTGGCCAGTTGGCCGCGCAGGCGAAAGTACTCTGCCTCGACCTGCCGGAATCGATTGGCGCCTGTCGCCGGCTGGCCCGGCGACGACGTTCGAACCGGCGTGCCGCAGTTGGAGCAGACCGTATCGGTCGGCAACAGTGGAGACCCGCACTTCTCACAGTTCATTCCGGCAACCTCGTCCTTCGACGCTGTAGTGGCGCTGATCGCGCATCGCACTGGCGCAATGTTACCGTGAGGCGGCTTGCCTGTCAACCCGCGCCAGTACCCGCCCACTCACGCGAGACACGTCACGACCGGCCCAGGCAGGCATCGGCACGTCCGCCTGACGCCGGTCGCCCCGCGCATTTTTGCGACGCGTCAAGCCGCCAGATCGCCGACCGCTTTGACGTGAATGCGCGTCGCGTTGCTCGGCAGGTACGTCAGCGGCACTTCCTCGACTTCGACGATTTCGATCGACGATGGCGCCGCTCCGGCGGCGCGCGCGCGATCGACCGCCTCCTGCCGGGCCGCGTCCAGCGCGGCGGTGCGGCTCATGGCGCTCAGGTCATATACGCGCTCGATCTCGCCGCCGACCTGCGCGATAGCCGCGCCGATAGCGTTGGCGACCTGGCAGTTGGCCGGCCGCAACACGACCGATGCACCGGCCAGTTGATCGCCGACCAGCACATGCCCGCCCCCCACCAGCACAACCGGCACCGGATCGGCGGCGAGCTTCATGCGGTCAATCGCCGTCTCCAGCATCGTTCGCATGCGCTGTACTGCCTGGCCGGCAAAGACGCGATCAAGATGCGCGACGCGCGCCGGGTCGCCCATCACAGCCAGCCCGGCCGCCACCGCAATGTCCGACGCCGTGAGTGTCTCGCCGCCGAACACCAGCGCCTGCTCGGTCAGCCGGTAGCCGACGCTGTCCGGCCCGATGCTCAGTTCCGGTTCGCGCCTGATCAGGCTGCCGCCGCCCAGCCCGAACGAGTAGACGTCCGGCATGCGGAAGTTGGTGCGCACGCCGCCGACCTCGACCGACGCGCCTGCTTCGCGCGGGAAGCCGTGCCGCAGCATGCCGACATCGCTGGTCGTGCCGCCGATGTCCACGACGATGCCTTCCTTCACGTCCGACAGAAACGCCGCGCCGCGCATCGAGTTTGTCGGTCCCGACGAGAACGTCAGCACCGGGAAACGCGCCGCATATTCGGCATTCATCAGCGTGCCATCATTTTGCGAGAGGTAGAACGGGCAGGTCAACTGCATGCCGGCCAGCGCATCGCGCAGCGCCTGCGTCATCTGCCCGGCCAGCCGCACGAGGCTGGAGTTCAGGATTGTCGCATTCTCCCGCTCGAGCAGGCCGACGCGCCCGATCTCGTGCGACTGCGTAACGTGCAGTCCCGGTGCGGCATCGCGCAGGATGGCGGCGGCGCGCTCCTCGTGCGCGGGCGTCACGGGCGAGAAGACGCCGGTCACGGAGACCGCCTCGATCCCCTCGTCCGTCAACTGGCGCGCCAGCTCGCGCAGGCGTTTCTCGTCCAGCGGGTTGATCTCGCGCCCGTCGAACTCGTGCCCGCCCTCGATCAGGTAACCGCGCCCGCCGATCGCCGCGCGCAGGTCATCCGGCCAGTCGACCATCGGCGGCAGCGCCGCCGTGGCCGGCGCACCGAGACGAACCGCCGCCGTCGGCGCCAGCCGCTTGCGCTCGACGACCGCATTGGTGAAGTGCGTCGTGCCGATCATGACCGCGCTGATGTCGCGCGCGGGCGTTACGTCCGGCGCTTGCGCCAGCAGCGCGCGCAGCGCCGCCAGCATGCCGCCGGTCACATCCGGCGTAGTTGGCGATTTAGCCCAGGCGACGACGCGCCGCCCGTCCATCAGGACGGCATCCGTATTCGTGCCGCCGACGTCGATTCCGATCCGCATGAGAGTCTATCCTTTGCCGGCCACTAACTCCAGCGGCCGGAAATCCGTGTCGTAACCAAAGGCGCGCGGCCCGACGAACTCCAGCGCGCGCGGCGTGCGCAGTTGTACGGGCGCCGGGATGCCTAGCACCGTGACGCGCAGGCCATAGCGCAGCAACTCGGTCGTGACCGGTTCGCCCGTCTCGCTGTCGACGATGCAGATCAGGTCGGGCACAATCGCCAGCACGCGCTCGCTGCCGTCCGGTGCAATCGCGCGGGCGATCAGGTTCTCGTTCTGGAACGCGATCATGCAGCGCGACTGATCGTCGGCCGCCAGCGTGACCTCGCCGCGCGCGAAGCCGGCGGTCGTGCGCCGCTCGACATCCACGATCTTGCCGGTGAACAGCCGCCGCCCGCCCGTCACAGCCAGCACGGCCGCGTGAATATCCGCGCGTGTATTGCGCGCCGCGCGCACCGCCTCGCCGACGCGCCGCGCCAGCGTGAGCGTGCCGGGAATACCGAACGCCTTCAGTTGCGCACCGGTCATCACCGAGCCGGCCGTGCCGGCGCGCGCGCCGTGCGCCACCGCCCAGCGGCGCGCCACCCGCTCGACCTCGTGCGGATCGTCAATGTCGCGCAGGATCACGGTTTCGCCCTTATGGCTCGACAGCGCGAGCGGCGTCATCGAGACGCCATTGAACGTGAACGTCTCCATCTGGAGTTCCGGGAACGCGCGCCCCATGCCATCGGCGTCGATAACCGGCACGCCGCACTGTGCGCCGACGACGAGCGGCGCGATCGAGTTCGAGCCGCCGATCTCGCCCGGCACGATGGCGTCGGCCTTGCGGCCGATGTGCGCTTCAAGCGCGCGCAGTGCGGTCCACTCTTCCTCGCCTTGCGGCAGGCGCTCATAGCCAACCGTCGGCGCACCCATGTTGAAGACCGACACCACACAGGCGTCGTCGGGCACGTCTTCCGGCCGGATGATCGTCGCCGTGCGCCCCGCCTTGACGTGCTCGCGCATGCGCACCTTGCCGAGATACGGGTTGCCGCCGCCGCCGGTGCCAAGAATGCCGGCGCCGATGGCAATCGATTCCAGATCGTCAGCCGTGATTTTCCACATCGTTTGTTGTCCCGAACTGTGATATGCTAACGGCATGCCGGAGGGCATCGCCGTGAGCCAGAATACACCAGACTTCTGGGAACAGATCTACCGCAACCAAAAACTCTCGTGGGACCTGGGCGGCCCTACGCCTGTGCTATCGCGTCTGCTGAACGAAGGCCGCTTTGCTCCCGGCGCTGTCTTCGTGCCCGGCGCAGGCCACGGCTACGACGCCCGCGAATGGGCGCGCCACGGCTTCGCCGTCACCGCCGCCGACTTCGCCGCCGAAGCGGTGCAGTGGATGCGCGAACTGGCCGACCCGACTGCGCCGGTGACGGTCATGCAGGCCGATTTATTCGCACTACCGCCAGAACTCGATGGACAGTTCGACTACCTGTACGACTCGATGTGCTTCTGCGCCATCGACCCGCTGCAACGTCCCGCATACGCGGACATGGTGGCGCGCCTGCTGAAACCGGGCGGCGCGTATGTCGCCTTGGCGTACCCGGTCGGCAACTTCAAGGGCGGCCCGCCCTACGCCATCCACGCCGATCCATTCGTTTTCATATGCCAGCAGCGCGGCCTCGCGCTCGAATCGCGCGAGCCGCCGCCCGACTCCGTGCCGCACAAGCGCGGCTGCGAGGAGCTATTCGTCTTCTGCAAGACGAATTAAAGCCTCTCACCACAGAGGCACAGAGACACAAAGTAAAGTCCTGCATGGTTTTCTCTGTGCCTTTGTGTCTCTGTGGTGGTAGCTTCGATTCCCGTCTTACTGAACCTGGACGTCAAACAGGATCGCGTGATCGGCTGTGCCGTCGGCCGCCTGCACCATCAGGCGCTCGCCGGTCGTCGGATGATACATGCCGATCTCAATTTGGTACTTGCCTGGCGGCGCATCCGGCGCAATGCGGAACAGGTACGCATCCTCAATGACACTGCCCACACCCCAGGCGGTCGTCGGCAGCGCGCCGTTCGCCGGCTCCTGATCGCGCTGGCCCCACAGCGGGTTGTTGCTGCGCGGGTTCCACTGCGTACCAAGCAGGTGCACAAACACTTTGTAGCGCTGCGCGACCGGCTGATCGGTCTGCCAGTAGAGCGTCAGTTGCACGTTGTCGCCAGGGTGCAGCAGCGTCCCGAGCATATCGTAGCCTAGCAGGCGGATGCCGTTCTGAAAGCGCACCTCATGCGGCGTGAACGATGGCAAACCGGTTGTCGCCGACGCGCCGCTGCTGGAAGCGATCTCCGCCTGAGCCACCGACTGAGCGGTATCGCCCATCACCACCACAACTTGATAACTGCCCGGTGCAAGCGCAGTCGTCACCGCAAAGCGCGCTACCGAACGCGATGCGCCCGCCGGCACCGCAAGCGTCTGCCGCGCCACTTCGCGCCCGGCCGCATCCTTCAATACGGCGGCGAGCGTGGCGGGCGTCGTGTTTTGCCAGTACAGGCCGACTAGCACGTCGTCGCCGACACGATAGCGGCGCAACGCCTGGTCGTAGCCGACGAGCGTCAGGCCTCCGCCCACCGTCATTGGTGTGCGATAGGTCGGTGCGGCTCCCGGCGACAGGCGTCCGAACGCCTGCGCGCGTTCCGGTGTGCGCACATATAGGATAAGCCTCTTGGTGCCGAAGCCGGTCTCGTGCGTCAGCACCGCACGCGAGGCCAGCCACAGCTCCAACTGGTGCCCCTCGTCGATGCGCAATGCGTCCTCGTTCCAGACCATCCAGAGCGCGTCGTGCGCCTGCCAGAAGTCGCCGAGCAGTCGCTCGGCGTCGCCTTCGCGCATGCGCGCGCCGTTCGGCACGCCGCGCCAGATGCGATCCGGCTGCTGGAAGTAGAACTCGAAGATCGGCCAGGTGCGGTCGTCGTGCAGCACCACGCCATCACCCGGCAGCATCTGCGCGCGCAGGGTCGCCGTCAGTGACTGGTACACGTCGTTCGGAATGCGCCCGGCGTAGTACTGGCTGTTCGCCGCGAGAAACACGCCGATTACGACGATGGCGGCCACCACGCCCAGCCACTTCTGCGCCCGCGCGATGCGCCAGACGCTCCACGCCAGCACGAGCGAGAACGTCCAGATGAACGGGAACAGGTAGCGCGCTTCGACGCGCGGCGTGTAGAAGAAGCTGCGCGGCGAGGTGCCGAGGTAGACCGTCAGCGGCGGCAGCACCAGCAGGAACACAATCAGCCAGCCGCCGCGCCGCCCTGCGCCGTCATGCTTGCCGCGCAAGCCAATCAGCGCGCCGGCCAGCAGGATCGCCCAGACGCCGAGCACCGGCCACAGCCACTCGTCGATATTCGCCGCGGCCCCGGCCGCCAGCATCGTCGAGTAGAACTGCACGAACAGCGTAAACTCGAACGGCGTCGAGTCCGACCAGGTGCGATAGCTGCGGGCGAAGAGGATGAACCAGGGCAGGAAGAGCAGCACCACCGTTGCCTGCGCCGCGACCCAGCCAAGGTACTTGCGCCAGGTCACCAACCCCTGCGCCGCCGCAAAGCGCGCGCCGCCGCTGCGCTGGTTCAGCCAGCCGAGCGCCAGCAGGATCGTCATGTAGAGCGACTCGAAGGCGAGCGCGAAGGCAACGAGGTAGATCGACAGCAGGCCGCCGAGCGAGACCAGCACGTAGGCGACCCAATCGGCGCGCCGCGGGCGGCCGTGCGCGATACGGAGGGTCAGCCAGACGGAGAACAGCATGAACATGGAACCGAGAATGTACATCCGCAGTTCCTGCGACCACCAGATGTGGAAGCGGCTTAGGCCGAGGAACAGCGCGGCCAGATTGCCGAGCGCGGGGTCGTGAATGCGCTCGCCGATCTTGTAGACCGCAACGACCGACAGGAGGCCGAACGCGACCGAGAGCAAGCGCAGCGCAAACTCGGTCTCGCCGGCGAACAGCCGCCAGACGGTGACCGCCCAGAAGTAGAGCGGCGGGTGAACGTCGGCGGCGGTCCAGAGCGCGGTGTCAACAATCCAGCGGCGCGCCGTCCAGCCGACGAGTCCTTCATCGTACCAGAACGGCACATCGCCCAGCGTGTACAGTCGCGCGGCAAAGGCAACCAGCAGTACGCCAATCGTCAGTAATCGGTTGCGCCAGTTCATCATAAGGAAGGCGGCCTGCACCATGCAGACCGCCTTGCATCATACCCAAAGCGACCGAAAGACGCAAAGCGCGCGTATCTTACGCAGCAATTCTCAATTTGGCTTTGTACGGGTACTTTCCAATGCCGCTTGCGATGCGCTGGCTCTCAGGCGCTTGTCACGCAAGCTGGCCCGCCGAAAAAGTGGCGCTGCCCTCCCCCCCAACCCCCTCCCAGCTTCGTTGGGAGGGGGCGAGGTTCTTAGGGGAGGTGCGCGGCGGCTGCGCCGCCGCGCACCTCCCCGTTAGCTTGGCCCCTTCTCCCCCGCGCGCGCGGGGGAGAAGGGGCAGGGGATGAGGGGGCATATTGGCAGCCGACTCCAAAAGGCGCATTGCCATGCGCCCGCACCCAGAGGTGTTGCCTCTGGACTCCCGCTTTCGCGGGAGTGACGATGTGGACGGCTGAATGGTCATGCGCCAAATCTCGCCCCCGATCTGAAATACACCCTATCTCACGCGGGCGACGGTGTGACCTGGTTTCGCGACGCCAGCGCCTCGCCCCACGCGGCGACGACAACCAGCGTCACCAGTGGCGGAATGAAGATGCGCAATTCGACGGCGACGCCAAACACGAGCGAGAGCGCCGTCATCGCCAGCGCGGCGGCCAGCAGCCGCTTCTGCAATGCGCCGAGCACGCCGTAGTTGGCCGCGATCCAGAGCACGACCGGGGCAAACATGGCAAATGCCAGCACTGGCCAGGACGATATGCCGGGATGCGTGAGCACCGCCCACATGCTCGGCAGCAGATTGCTGAACACCATCACCCATTGCGAGCTCGCGTCGATAGCCTTCGGCCCGCCGAACGCGAAGCGCAACGCCAGCACCGCAGCATACGCGGCGATCGAAACGCCCGCGCCGAACGCCAGTTCCCGCCATTGCACCTTGCGGACGGCGTCCAGTCCATACACGCAGATCCAGAGCACGCCCGCGAATGCGGCTGACTCGCGATTGGCGGCGGCCAAGAGCGCGATCACGACAACGCCGAAGCGGTTGCGCGCCACCGTCGCGGCGATCAGTAGCAGGGTGAAGATCGCATCGGGGTAGTCTGAGGTGTGCTCCCACCAGACGTTGAACGTAAACACCAGCGAGTACGCCAGCAGTAGGCAGCCAGCGGCCGTCTGTTTGAGCGTCGTATCGGCCACGCGCCGCAGCACCCACCAGCAGACGACGAGTAGTAGTACCGCGATGCCAAAGCGCAGCAGTTCAAACCATGCAGATGTAGAGATGAGCTTGATCTGGCTGACGGCAGCGAAGAGCAAGGGGAACAGCACGCGGTTCTGGAATGGGGCGTAGTACGTCGCCACGCCGCCGACCACGTACGGCTCACCCGCCAACGTGGAGAACTGCGCGGCGATGACCTCGGCGCGATGGCTGGCGCGCTCGTTCAGACCGTCCGACGCGAACGTGACCATCAGCCCCAGGGCAAGGCTGATGATCGCGGCGCAGACGAACTCTGTCATCCTGGGTCTACGTTCGGTCATGGCTCAATACGCCCCAAACTGGCGACGAGAACAACAATTGCGAACATGCGCCAGAGGTTGGCCCCCCCTTGCGCCGATTCATGTGAGCAATAGCCACCGCATTTTGGCGGTGACAGTATACCTTCCACCGCATCGCCCGACAAACAACACAGGCGTCCACCAGCAATTCTCATTTTGGCTTTGGACAGGTATTTTCCAATGCCGGCTTGCTATGAACTGGCCCCTGGTACTTGTCACGCATGCTGGCTCGACAAGAGAGCGGCGTTGCCCTCCCCCCGACCCCCTCCCAACTTCGTTGGGAAGGGGCGAGATTCTAAGGGGATTAGCGCGGCGGCTGCGCCGCCGCGCTAATCCCCATTAGCTTTTCCCCTTCTCCCCGCGCGCGCGGGGAGAAGGGGCCAGGGGATGAGGGGCATACTGGCGACCGACTCCAAAATGAGAATTGCTGGGCGTCCACCAGCAATTCTCAATTTGGCTATGGTCGGGTACGTTCCAATGTCGGCTTGTCATGCGCTGGAGTTCAGGTGCTTATCACGCAAGCCAATTCGACGAATAATG
>JACRMK010000019.1 GCA_016235055.1 Chloroflexota bacterium
CCAAGGATCGCTTTCGCAATTTCGCCGCGGGGTTGTCAGACCTGGTGATGAGTATTGCTACCGCATTGCATAACTTTCGCCGGACCAGACGACGCTATCGCCACAAGCGATCCAATGCCTATTTTGAATAGAGTCTAATGACACAAAGACCCGAACAGGAGTGTGCCATGCAGATTCCCGACCAGTACAAGGATTTACTCAACAGCAAGGCGTTGGCCCATGTGGCGACCATCATGCCGGACGGCTCGCCGCAGGTGACGCCGGTCTGGTTCAGCTATGACGGCGAGTACATTTGCATCAACTCGGCAGCCGGCCGCGTCAAGGACAGGAACATGCGCCGCGACGCGCGCGTCGCGGTCTCGATCACGGATCCCAAAGACCCGTACCGCCACTTTGAGGTGCGCGGCCGGGTCGCGATCATCACGACCGAGGGCGCCGCCGAACACATCGACCAACTAGCCCGCCAGTACACCGGCGCCGACAAGTACCAGGGCTGGCGCCCCGACATGCAGCGCGTGATCTACAAGATCAGCATCGACAAGGTGACGATCAACGGCTGATTCAGAACCGTTTTAGCGAATTGGAACGGCGCGGGGAGATTACCCCGCGCTGTTCTGCATTTCAGGCCGAGGCAGAGCGCCGCCGTCGCGACAGCAGCTTGTATACGACAAATACAAACAGCGCAGCGAACACGAGCACCAGGAACGGCGCGAAGATCGCCGTCAGGCTTGCCAGGAACGAGATCACATCCTCGACGACGCTGATCACCGGCGCGCCCATGCCGAACGTGGTCATGTTGACCACCGGGCGCGCCGTGGCCTTGGTCGCGTGCACCGTGCCGGCGACGATGAGGCCGGCCACGATCGGAATCAGCGGATGGACGTCGCGCAGGATGTTGGCGTTCGCCGCAAACAAGATCGCGCCGGCCGTCGGCCGCACGATCGTCTGTATTACGTCGTTGATATGATCGACGACGGGAATCTTGTCGGCCAGCGTCTCGATCAATAGCAAAACGATAATCACGCTGATGACCCATTCGTTGGTCAGCAGGTCAAACGGCGTGGACAATTTGACCCAATCGGTAAAACGCGCCGTCAGCGCGATGATCAGCAGCGGGATGTAGGCGTTCAAGCCGGCCGAGGCCGACAGGCCGAACGCCGTCAGGATCTGGGTGATGCCCATGCCCGGAACCTCCTGCGGTTGCTACGCCGCCGTCGCCGGGGTGCCGCGCAGGCCAAGCACATCGGCGTTGTCCTGCAGCGCCTTGACCACGCGGCCGATGTGCTCGTCCAGCGGCACGCCGAGCTCGGCCGTGTAGTGCTCGATCTCCTGGCGGTTGACCGCGCGCGCAAATGCCTTATCCTTCCACTTCTTCTTCACGGCAGCCACGTTCACATCGAAGATGCTCTTGCTCGGACGCACCAACGCCACCGCGGCGGTCAGGCCGCTCAACTCGTCGACGGCCACCAGCGCCTTCTCGCGCAAGCTGCGGCGCGGGTAGTCGGCATGCAGGTGGTCGGCGTGCGACAGAATCGAGTAGATAAGCTCCTCGGTCACGCCGCGCGCGCGCAGGATCGCCGCCCCGTCCTGCGGATGTTGATCCAGCGTTGGGTGGATTTCGAAGTCGAAATCGTGCAGCACGCCAAGCGTGGCCCACTGCTCCTCGTCCTCGCCGTAGTGTCGCGCATAGGCGCGCATGCACGCCTCCACCGCCAGCATGTGGCGGCGCAGGATGTCGCTCTTCACGTATTCACAAACAATCTGCCACGCTTCGTCGCGGGTCATGCGTTTCCCCCTCGTCCGTTCAGGTAAGATAGCGCCGTCTCGGCCAGTAACGCAGCGCCCATGTGCAGCATCGAGTCGTCAATATCAAATTCCGGGTTATGGTGCGGGCGTACCTTGTCGCCGATCGCAGCGCCGATGTGCACAAACCCGCCCTTGGCCTTCTGCGCCATATAGGCAAAGTCCTCGCCGCCCATACCCGCGTCGCGCTGGGCGATCCGGGCGTTCGGGAAGAGACGCGCCGCCACGCTGCGCACGAAACCCGCTGCCTCCGGGTCGTTCACCAGCGGCGGGTAGCCATACGGGTGCGACAGGGTGTAGTCGCCGCCCAGCGCACGGGCGACGTCAAACGCGCGCTCAAGCTCGGCGTGCAGCCGCTCGCGCACCTGCGGGTCATACGAGCGGATCGTGCCGCCCAGATCAACGTGCGTCGGGATCACGTTTACCGCCGCGCCCGCGTGAATCATCTGCACCGACAATATCGCCTTCGCCGTCGGGTCAATCCGGCGCGGGATAATCCCGTAGATCGCCGACAACACCTGATTGGTCAGGAAGACCGGGTCGAGCGCCTGCTGCGGCCGCGAGGCGTGACCGCCGCGCCCGATGATCGTGCCGGTGAAGCGATCGGACGCCGCCGTAACGTGGCTGTCATTGATGTAGAATGTGCCGACCGGCTCCGTGCTGGCGACGTGCAAGCCCCACACCGCCTCGACGCCGTCGAGCGCGCCTTCCTCGACCATGCGCAGGCCGCCGCTCTTGTTCTCATCGTCGCGCCACTCCTCCGACGGCTGGAACAGCAGGCGGATCGTGCCGTGAAACGGCGTCTGTGTGAGCAGCCGGGCCGCCCCGATCAACATCGCCGTGTGCGCATCATGCCCGCACGCATGCATCACGCCGTCATGCGTCGAGCGGTACGGCACGTCGTTCGCTTCCGGAATCGGCAGCGCGTCCATGTCGGCGCGCAGCGCAATCGTCGGGCCATGCCCGTCGCCGAGCGTAGCGACAATGCCGGTCTTGGCCACACCGCGCTGATGTTCGATGCCGAGCGCGTGCAACTGGTCGGACACGTACTGGCTTGTCTTGAATTCGCGGAAGCCAAGCTCCGGCTCGGCGTGAATGTGCCGCCGGATTTCCACCAGTTGCGGTTGAAGCGCCCTGGCACGCTCGAGCGTTGTCGTCATGCCTGTCCTTAATGCTGGAGGTAGCGGCGCACGGTCTCGGCCAGCACGGCCGCGCCGATATACATCACACCCTCATCAATGTCGAAATCGGGATGATGGTGCGGGCGCGGTTTGTCGCCCACGGCCGCCCCGAGATTGATGAAGCCGCCCTTCGCCTTCTGAGCCATGTACGCGAAGTCTTCGCCGGCCATCATCGGCTTGGCGTTTTCGACGCGCGCTTTGCCAATCAGGTCTTCGGCCACGCCGCGAATGAACCGCGCAGCGCCCGCGTCGTTGACCGTCGGCGGATAGCCATACGGGTGCGACAACTCGTAGTCGCCGCCCATCGTTCGGGCGATGGCGAACGCGCCTTCCAGCCCGTCGTGCAGCGCCGCCCGCACGTCCGGGTCGAAGGCGCGAATCGTACCGGTGAAATCGACCTGCATCGGGATGACGTTGCCGACCTTGCCGGCGTGCATCGTGCCGACCGTGATGACCGCTTTCTGGGTCGGATCGATCCGGCGCGGAATCACGCCATAGATCGCTGGCAGCACAAACGAGGACAGCCAGATCGGGTCGAGCGAGCGGTGCGGAAACGCGCCGTGCCCGCCGACACCCTTGACCGAGCCGCCAAACGAATCGGCCGACGCCGTGATCGGCCCCTCGCCCACGGAGATCACGCCGGCTTGTTCGCCCGAACCGACGTGCAGGCCCCAGACCATCTCGACGTCGTCCAGCACGCCTTCCTGCACCATCAGCAGGCCGCCGCTCTTGTCTTCCGCACCACCCTCTTCGGACGGCTGGAACAGGAGCTTGAGCGTGCCGTGAAACTTCTCTTTGGACAGCAGATCGGCCGCGCCGAGCAGCATGGCCGTATGGGCATCGTGCCCGCAAGCGTGCATCACGCCCGGCGTCTGCGATTTGTACGGTATGTCGCCCGCCTCTTGTATCGGCAGGGCATCCATGTCGGCGCGCAATGCCACCACCGGCCCGTGGCCGTCGCCCAGTGTGGCGACGATACCGGTACGCGCCACGCCACGCTGGTGCTCAATGCCAAGCGCCGTCAAGCGGTCCGACACGTACTGGCTCGTCTGGACTTCCTGAAAGCCGAGCTCGGGGTGCGCATGAATATGCCGGCGCATCTCGACCAGTTTCGGCTGAAGCGCCTTTGCCTTGTCTAGCATTGTGTCTGTTCCTCGATTGAGATTAGCGGGCCAGGTAGCGCTTCGCCGTCTCCGCGAGCAAGGCCGCCGACTTGGCGATCACCGACTCGTCGATGTCGAAGTACTGGTTGTGGTGCGGGCGCGCCCGGTCGCCCTTGGCCGCGCCCATGAACACGAACGCGCCCGGCGTCTTTTGCGCCATGAACGAGAAGTCCTCGGCGCCCATGTGCAGGGCCGGTTTGGCGTTGACCGCGTCCGCGCCGAACAGGCGGCCCGCGACGTCGCGCATGAACGACGCTTTGGTCGGGTCGTTGACCGTCGTCGGGTAGCCGTACAGCAGCTTGAACTCGCAGTCGCCACCCATCGCCTTCGCCACCTCAAATGCGCGGCGCAGCTCATCGTGCAGCAGTTGCCGCACGGCAGGGTCAAACGAGCGAATCGTGCCGGTCAGCGTGACGTCGTCGGGGATGACGTTGTTGGCGGTGCCGCCGTGAATGGTGCAGGCCGAAATCAAGCCGGGCAGCGTCGGGTCTTTGCGGCGCGGCACGATGCCGTGGATCGCGTTAATCACCTGCGCCGAGAGCCAGACCGGGTCGAGCCCGCGATGCGGGTACGCCCCATGGCAGCCGCGCCCGATCACGCGCCCCTCGAAGGAGTCCACCGCCGCCATGATCGGCCCGTCGCCGATTTCCATATAGCCGCTCGGCGCGTCACTGGCAACGTGCAGGCCAAAGACTGCCTCGACACCATTGAGCGCGCCTTCTTCGACCATGCGCATACCGCCGCTCTTCGCTTCCTCATCCTGCATCTCTTCCGACGGCTGGAAGATCAGCCGCACGGTGCCGTGAATCTTTTCCTGCGACAGCAGCATCGCCGCGCCGAGCAGCCCGGCCGTGTGCGCGTCGTGACCGCAGGCGTGCATCAGGCCGTCCGTCTGCGAGCGATACGAGACATCGTTCGCTTCCTGGATCGGCAGCGCGTCCATATCGGCGCGCAGCGCGACGACCGGGCCGCTGCCGTCGCCGAGCGTCGCAACAATGCCTGTCTTGGCGATGCCGCGCTGGTGCTCGATGCCAAGCGACGTCAGCACATCCGACACCTTCTGCGACGTTTTGAACTCGCGGAAGCCCAGTTCCGGATGGGCGTGGATTTCCCGGCGAATATCGATCAACTGCCTCTCGATCTTCTTGGCGCGATCAAGCATGGTCGTTCCTCTCGACGTAGTGGAATTGAATGTCAACATACTGCGATAAGCATGGCAGGATAACAGGAAAAGTATAGCATAGCGGGGTTAGCCGCGCTAATATCGGCGGTGGTCACCCAGTAAGTGATGAGCGATAATTCGCGCAATGATTGAAGTAACGACTAGCTACCAATGCCGCGCTTGCGGCAGCGAAAATATTGTCAGGAACGGCACAAACAAGGCTGGGAGTGCCCAGTACCATTGCAAGAATTGCGGGGTATATCGTGTATTGGAGCCGAAACAGAACACTGCTCATAAACAGCGTGAGCAAGTGCTGAAAGCTTATCAGGAACGAGCAAGTTTACGCGGGCTGGCACGCATCTTTGGCATAGCCCGTCACCGAGTCATGAACTGGATACTGGCGCATCTTCAGAAGTTACCGATCCTAGCCGACAGCCTCCTGCCTAAGCACCGAAGTGACATCTTAGAATGGGATGAGCTGTGGGCGTTCGTATATCACAAGGACAATGAGCGCTGGTTGTGGACGGCGTTGTGCCGTCGCACCCGCCAGATTGTGGCCTTCGTCATCGGGGATCGGAGTGCAGATACCTGTCGGCGTCTATGGAACGCCATTCCGCCTGCTTATCGCCGCTGTCGCTCGTACAGCGACTTCTGGAAGGCTTACCGAGCTGTGCTGCCTAAGCGTACCCATCATCCAATTGGCAAGGAAACGGGCCAAACGGCTCATCAAGAGCGCTGGTATCTGACTTTGCGACAGCGCTTAGGTCGCTTCGTGCGTAAGACGTTGTCCTTTTCTAAATCCGAAACTAATCATGAACTCGTCACCCATTGGTTTATCATCCTGCACAATCTCAAAATCCGTTCATCGCTTACTTTGTGACCACTACCATAATCACCATATAAATCGGGGACTGTCGGGACACGGTATTTTCGCGTCCGCTTTCTCTTTAGCTTTTCCACTTTAGACGCTGCTTTACTCGTAAAACTCTGGCGCTTTTTTGAGTGTTTCCCACTGCTCCTTGTCATGACCGAAAATCACCAGCCCGATATGCTCCCGTTCGACCAGATCAAGCAGTTTGATCGTACTGGCGCGGATCGCTTCGGCGTCCGGGTTGCTACCGTCGTCCTGCTGGTCACGGGTAAAGCCCTCGCTGAAGGCTACAGCGTCAATCGTCAATAGAATCGCCCCCGTTTGGGGCAGCCGCACCAGCACCGATTGATGTCCCGGCACATGCCCGCTCGTCTCAATCAGCTCCAGCCCCGGCAGCAGTTCCGTGTCCCCGTCCACCAGTCGAATGCGCTCCAGTGGCTGATCCCATTGGGGTCGATTGGCAGCAAAACGTGGGTTGCTCGCCGCATCCAATTGATGCACACGCTGAACAACATATTGCGCCTTCGTGAATGCCGCGTGTCTTCCGGCATGGTCGATATCATAATGCGTCGAAATGACTGTATCAATATCGTCTTGTTTTAGGCCAATGCTCGCCAACTGCTCGATAATGTCCTGCCCATTCTCGAACTCCGATTCTCCTTCAGGCATAATCTCCGGTAGGCCACTGTCAATCAGAATATTCTTGCCGTCACCCGTTTGCACCAGATAGCAAACAATCGGAATCTGGTATTCCGGCACGGACCCAACTTGCATCAGATATAAACGCTGCGGAGTATTTTGGCTCATGATCATTTCCTTTTAAGAAAGTAGACCAAATGTGATCCAGGTGAAAATGCGAGATGATGACCGTATCAATGGTCTCCGGCGTGATGCCCGCCGCACGCAAATTGCCGAGCAAATGTCCCGGAAGGTCCTTGTCGGCCTGGCCGCCCCCACTATCCACCAAAATGCGCTCTGTGCCGGTTTCCACGAAAAGAATGTTAATACAGAACGTAAGGGGCACAGGCCATTCGCGAAAGATCTTTAACATTCGTTCCGTGTCTTTCGCAAAGATGCCGCTGACATACGCCTCGCTGAGGGGTTCATTTACATCTTCAATGACCGCGCACTATAACCCGCCCAATTGGAAGTGAAACAGGTCATTTGCCATAATCTTTTCCTATCTTGATTGTTTTAGAAACTTCGCACACATGACCCTTGTAAGGATGGTTCACTTGGATCACGCCGCCCATTATCATCTATCACTTACCACGTAGCCACTACCCTAATATCTACTGTGCGAATACCGCGTAACGCAGCCGCTACACGACCCAGAAACCGGCGAAGAAATAGATCAGAAATGCGGCTTGCAGGCCGACGAACAGCCAGCGCACTAGCGCATCGACGAGCCGGTTGCCGCCGGCGATACCGAGCACGAGGAAGCACGGCAACGCCGCCATCAGATAGCGCGGCGCGGATTGCGTCGGCGTACCTTTGGCCGGGTCAACCGTCTGCACCAGCGTCATGGCGATCACGGCTAGCGCATACACGAACTCGCCGGCCGGGCGGCGACGCCAGACGCCCACCAGCAACAACAGGAAAAGCACAATCGCGCCGGCCTCAAGGAAGCCGATCGCCGTCGTGTACGAATACGTCACCCACGACATGCGCTCGACCGCCATGCGCAGCGTCTCCCACGGCCAGCGGAACTCGTGAAACCAGGCGGTGCGCTGCACGCTGAAGTACGCCAGCGGATCGCCACTGAGCGTCCACAGGTACGCGCTGAACAACGCCGGTCCCAGCGGGATGATCGCGAGAGAAGCGATCAGCCACCGCCAGCGGCGCAGCCGCAGCAGCTCAAGCGCCACCGGGAACAGCAACGCCAGCGCGGGCAGGCGTGTCAGCGTGCCGAAGAACGCAGCGGCAATCGCCCAGCCGTAGCGTTGTCGCTGCATGAACAACAGCGTGGCGGCGGCGCACGCCAGCACCGTTGCTTCGGAATAGAATGCCGCCGTGACAAACGCCGCTGGGAACGCCGCCGCATAGGTGATCGTTCGCGCGGCCGCGTCATTGCCGGCAGCGGTTTTCGCCCAACTGTAGAATGCGAACAGGAAGAGTGCAAACGATAGGTTGGCCGCCAGCAGCAGTCCCCAGCGCACATCGCCGAACGGCCAGCCGAGGATCGTTGCGAGCAACGGATAGAGCGGGAAGAAGCCGGCCGTGGTTTGCGTCTGCGCGCCTTCCCACGCGTAGCCTTCGGCCGCGACCCGATAATACCAGTCACCGTCCCAGCGGCGCATCAGAAACCAGAAATCGGCCTTGCCGCGCGTGATATTCGGCAGCAACCCGACGAGCGCCGTCAACAAGCCGTAGAGCAGCGCGCGCGACGCCACGAACGTCGCGAGCGGCACCGCGACCTCGTCACGGCGCAGTACCGCCGCGCCAGCACGCATCCATGTCAGCGCGCGCACGTTCACCGCGGCCGCCATTCGATCCAGTCGAACGCCGCCGCCAGCGGGCGCATGTCGTCATTGCCGATCACATCGTGCGGCGTGCGCGTGTATGCAAACTCGAACGCGACCTCATTCATGCCATTGCGCAGAGCGGAACCCGGCACGGAGACCTCGTATTCCTGCCAACCGGCGGCCAGCGTGACCGGTGGCAGCCGCGTCTGCCCGTTGACAATTGCCGTCACAGTCTGGGCTATACCCGGCGCCGGCAGCGGCATCGCCGCGAAGTGCAGCGCGTAGTCTCGCGCCGCCGGCAACCGCACGAGCACGCGCGATTGTCGGGCATTGGCCCAGTTGGCGCGCCGGCCCGCGATCTCCTCCTCGGCGTCCCAGCCCTCGGCCCGGTACGGGCGCGAGGTTGGCTCACCGCAATCGATGCCGACCGTGGCCGGTAGCGCCGTCTGTGCAATACGGTATACGAGCAGATCGCCAGTGTCCGCGACTTTTTCAAGCGGCAGTACGTCGAGCAGATAGTCGAGTGCGGCCTGGCGCGTGTCCTCGTACGGTTTGCGCCCCGGCACCGCTGGATGAACGACGAGGTAGCGCAGATCGAAGAAGCGCACAAACTCGGCCGCATATTCGCGGTCGAAGGCGCGCTGCTCGTCGGGCGCCTTCTTGTAGTCCTCGATCATCAGCAGCGAGGAGACGACCGGCAGCGATTGGTAGTAGTCGAACTTGAACGGCGCATTGCGCGAGGTGTTCCCGCCGAGGATGTGCTTGCCATGCACCGTCTGGTAATACTGCACCCGTGTATCTTCCGCACCCAGCGTGCCGAACGAGTTGCGCCAGCCAAGCGGCAGTTGCAGGATGCTGAAATCACCGGGTTCCTGCGCCAGCCGCGCGTAGAAATCGGGCACACGCGCGTCGGTCAGCGGCAGCGGCACAACCAGATGATCGCCGACAACGAGCACGGCCACCAGTACCGCAGGCAGCACCGTGACCCGGCCGCGCCAGCGCGCAGCCGCCTGCCGCCCCAGCCACAACGCCGCGTAGCCGACGAGCAGCGCCAGGCACAGCACGAGCACAACGCTGAACCGGTTCGGCACCCGGTTCGCCTGCACGATCGGGATGTAGTGAAAGATAATGAATGGCAGCGGGAAGTTGACCTTGACACCATCGAAGTCGAACAGGCTGCGGCCGCCAATCTGCAGCAGCGGCCCCAGCGCCAACAGCGCAAACACGGCGGCGCTCGCCGCCCACGCGGCCGCCTGCCGACGGTACGCCAACAGACCGCCCAGCGCCAGCACGAGCGTCGCGTAGCCGAGAAAGACTGTATTGACATCGGCGAAGCGTCCCGCGCCACGCACGACGTCCATCTGCTCCTGAGTCCAGTCCAGTCCGGCCCAACTGCTGATCGCGCTCGGCGACACAAAGCCGAGCAGATCGACTGACAGCTTCAGCGCGTCGCCCCAGCCCTTGAGAGCGTAGTCCGCGTTGGCGAACTCCCGTACCACCGGCGCCAGCACCGGCAGAAAGATCAGACCGCCGGTCAGCCCCATCACGATGCCGAGCCGGATCAGCGCTGGCCAGCGCGCGGCGCGCCACGCGGACGTAAACAACGCATGCAGCGCCATCGCCAGGACGAGGAAGACGCCGAAATTCATCTCAACGTACATCGCCAGCGCCAGGAAGAGGCCGCAAAGCGCCGCGTCGCGCGCCTTCCGTGTGCTTAGTGCGCGAATGTAGTACAGCAGGCAAAACGGTATCCACTCCGTGCCCATGAAGTTGTAATGCCCTATCGCCCCCGACATGAATTTGCTCGTCGTGAAAGCGTATGCGATGCCGGCAACAATCGATGCGCCGTCACGGACACGCTCGCCGTTACGCGGCAGCGAAACGTCGGCCATCAACCGCCGCGCCAGCAGGTACGTACCGTAACCCGACAGCGTGAACGCGAACAGGGTGATCAGGTTACTGATCAGCGGCAGCGGCAGAAACGGCGCCAGCGGCAGCGCGACAGCAGCGTTGAAGAACGTGAAGGTATAGAGCGCGAAGTTTATGCCGATCGGATAGAAGATGGTGTCGGTTGCAAGCGGCGACTGGTTAAGCTGGAGGATGGACTGCTTGAACCACCAGATGTTCCAGAGGAAGGTGTACTCATCAAACGCCCACAGATACGAGCCGGGGATGTGGGTCGCAATCTGCGTGACGAGCGGATAGGTCAGGACCAGCGTCAGCGCGAGAAAGCCCGCCAGCAGGGCGAGGTGGAAGCGCAGGCGAACCATGAGCATTAGTGCAGTACGCGCGTCAGATGCAGCAGCGCTTCCAGCGCGCCGCCGCCAATGGCGCGCGATTTGTCGGAAATCGTGTAGCAGTGCGCGCGGTTGGCGCGCGGGTCGATATCGCCGACTTTGAGACCGGCGCTCACCGGCGTGCCGTCCGCGATCAACCCGCGCACACAGCCGCGCGTGCCGGACACAATCGGATCGCCGGCCACATGCCCGACGACGGCCCCCTCGGCGACGATCTGCCCGATCTCAGTTGCCGCGACGAATTCGCCGTCGCACGGCGCGCGCAGCACGCGCCGGTGTGACACGCCATCAACTGCATTGGGTTCGTGCGTGTCGGATTCGGCGCTCCCCGCATAGTAAACCCGTCCGAGATTGTGACCGCGTTTCGTTTCAACCACGGCGTGGCAGTCCGTCCCGGCGGTGAACCCTGGCCCGAGCGCGATCACGACCGGCGCATCGCCGATGCGGGTGCCGGTATTGGTCTTCGCCATAATCGCATCGACAACGGCACGGGCGCCAAGTCGATGGGCCAACTCGCCCGCCGGGTCCACAATCACGGCGATCTCTCCGTGGTCCATGACCGGCGACGCAGCAGCCGCATCGGCCACACGGCGGGCGCGCACGCCTTCGATTTCGATCATACCATCGCGCACGGCTGAGGCGAACGCCACGGTGCGGCGCACCACCAACGGCTGCGGCAGTTCCGTAATGGCCACGCGGCAACCGGCGCGATGCAGCCGGTGCGCCACGCCGCTGGCCAGATCGCCGCCGCCGCGCACGACGACTGTAAGCGTAGAAGCCACCGTGCCGGTCAACCGCTCGCCGGGGCCGCTGCGCGCGTCTTCGGCTTCCAACGCAGGTAGATCGGGCTGCCGTCGCCGCCGCGTTTCTGCATGATGATCTCGCCCATGATCGCGACGGCGATCTCTTCGGGTGTCTCCGCGCCGATGTCCAGCCCGATTGGCGCGTGGATGCGATTGATATCCTCGTCGCCGAAACCGCGCGCGCGCAGTTTGTCGGCGATCAGCTTGAACTTGCGGCGACTGCTCACCAGTCCGATGTAGGGCGCGGGCGTCTTCAGCACCTGGGCCAGTGCCGGCTCGTCCCAACCCCAGGTCGCCACGATGACGTGCGTCGCCGCATCGATCGTGATCGGCATCGGGTCAAGTTGTTCGCTCTCGCGCTCGTACTGCACGTGAATGCGCTCGACCGCGTCGGGAAAGCGTTCTGGCGTGATGTAGTCAGCGCGGTCGTCCACGACCGACAGGCGGTAGCCAGCCAGCGCGGCGATCTTGCCAAGCGGCACGGCGATATGCCCCGCGCCGATGATCATGATCGTCTGCTGCGGGCGCACGACGTCGATAAACACCTCGGCCTGCCCGCCGCACAACCCGACCGAGTTCTCCGCCTCGCTGGTGAACAGGTATTCGCGGTAGCGCGGCCGGCCGTCGCTGATCGCCTCGCGCGCCTCGATGATGACGCGCTCCTCCATCGTCCCGCCGCCGACCGTGCCTTCAATAGTGCCATCGCGCCAGACCAGCATCTTCGAGCCGACGCCGCGCGGCACGGAACCGCTCGCTTTGGTGACCGACACAATCGCCACCGCCTCGCCATGCGCCAGCGTTTCCACAATCTGCCGATAGAACTCGCTCTCGTTGGACATGAATGCCTCTCGGATATTATAATCGCGAGGTCGCAATATTCTGAATCGCTAAAGGAACCTCCCGTGCCCCAAGTCGTCATCATCGGCGGCGGCGCCATCGGCGCCAGCACCGCCTACCACCTCGCCGTGCGCGGCGTGCGCGATATCGTCCTGCTGGAGCGCGAGCATGCGCTGGCCACCGGTTCGACCGGCCGCTCGGTCGGCGGCATCCGCCACCAGTTCTCGACCGCCGCCAACATCCGGCTCTCGCTCGGTAGTGTCGCCAAGTTCAAGCGTTTCAACGATGAGATCGGCCCGGCCGATTTCCACTGGGTTGGCTACCTGTTCCTCTACGACAACGAACGCGATGCCGCGGATGCGCAGCGCAACGCGGCCCTGCAGAATTCGCTCGGCGTCCCGACCCGCATGCTTACGCCGCGCGATGCGCAGGCGCTGGTACCGCCGATGACCGTCGACGATGTGCTGGCGGCCTCGCTCTGCCCCCTGGATGGCTTCGGCGACCCGTCGGCCATCGCGCTCGGTTACGCGGGCGCGGCGCGGCGGCTGGGCGCGCAGATCCGCACCGGCTCGGAAGTGACCGGCATGCGCGTTGAGGGCGGCCGCGTGACGGCGGTCGAAACGCGCGATGACGTGATCCAAACCGAGTGGGTGGTCGACGCGGCCGGCCCGTACGCCGCCGTCGTGGCGCGCATGGCCGGCGTGGAACTGCCGATCGTGCCGTATCGTCGCCAGGTCTTCGTTACCGAGCCGTTTGACGGCCTGCCCGCCGCTTACCCGATGGTGATCGACTTCGGCACATCATTCTACTTCCGGCGCGAAGGCCCCGGCGTCCTGATCGGCATGACCGACAAGCACGAGCCGGTATCGTTCAAGACGCACTGGGATGCCGAATGGCGCGACCAGGTCATCACGCAGGCGATCTACCGCGCCCCGGTACTGGCCAACGCCGCAATCGCGCGCGGCTGGGGCGGGCTCTACGACACCACCCCCGACGCGAACCCGATCCTCGGGCCAGTGCCCGAGGTGAGCAACCTGCTGATCGCCGCCGGATTCTCGGGCCACGGCTTCATGCACTCGCCGATGACCGGCCAACTGATCGCCGAGATGATCTGCGGCGATCCGCCGAGCATCGATATCAGCGAGCACCGCATTGAACGCTTCCGCGCTGGCACGCTCGACTTTGAGAAGAATGTGATTTAGAACCCCACCACAGAGACACAGAGGCACAAAGAACAGCCCATAAGGTTTCTTGGTGCCTCTGTGTCTCCGTGTCTCTGTGGTGAATATTCCCTACGCGTTGCGCCGGATGATATCGAGCGCGCGATTGGTGATCCACTGCCGAGACTGCTCGGTTACGCCGCCGTAGGGAAACTTCTCGGGCGTGATCGTGCGCGGCCCAACCATTGTGATCCAGCACTCGCCGGTGCGCCTGCCATACAGGTGTTCATCGGTTCCCAGCGTGCCCATGATCGCGATACCCCACGTCGCACCGGCTATGCGGCGCGCCCACTCGGCAGCCAGCAGCGCCGCATCGGCGCTGACGAGCGGCACGTCCGTTAGCCCGAACAACCGTGTCGCCAGTTCATCGCTCGTGACGACCCAGCCGCCGCGCACGGCGGCCAACCCGCCCGCCGCGCTGGTCAGGCGCTGTGCGATGAGGCCGCCCGTGTTCGTCTCGAGCACGGCGACCGTCTCGCCGGCGTCGGTCAGCTTCTTGATAGCGACACCCTCCAGCGTATCGCGGTCGACGCCAAAGATGAAGTCGCCGAGCCGCTCGCGCACGCGCATTTCCATCGCCGCGATCAATTGGTTAGCTTCCGCCTCCGAATCGGCCTTGGCAGCCACCCGCACATCGACCTGGCCGGTGTGCGCCATGGTCCCGACGGTCGGGTTACTCTCGTCCATCAAGTCGGCGATGCGCTCGCCGAGCACGCTCTCGCCCATGCCCGCCACGCGCAGCATACGGCTCTTGATGATGCCGCGCAGTCCGAAGCGCTCGTGCAGGAACGGCATGACCGCGTGGTCCATCAGGTATTTCATCTCGCTCGGCACGCCCGGCAGGGAGAGCATCACATGCCCGGCGCGCTCGACGATGAAGCCCGGCGCGGTGCCGACCGGGTTCTCGATCGGGATGCACCCGTCCGGCAGCATCGCCTGCACGCGGTTGCTCGGCGACATTTTGCGCCCCCAGCGTGTGAACATCGTCTCGATCTGGGCCAAGAGCGCCTCGTGCAGCACCAGCGGCTTGTCGACCGCGCGCGCCACGGCGGCGCGCGTCACGTCATCCACGGTCGGCCCCAGCCCGCCGGTGGTGATGACGATGTCTGCACGCGTGAGCGCGTCGCGCAGCACCTGCGAGGCACGCTCGACATTGTCGCCCACGTTGGCGCGGTACAACACGCTCACGCCCACATCGGCCATGAGCTGCGAGATATAGGCCGCGTTGGTATCCACGATCTGCCCCAACAACAGTTCGGTTCCGATGGTTACGACTTCAGCTTGCATAGGGGGTTCCTCGCAGAGAAATGTCGGTTCGAGCATTATAGTTTCGCTGGCGGCGGCGTGCAAAGTGCAGGAAACGCTCAAAGGCCGGAATCGGCTGCTCGCCCAATTGTCGGCCAGCCAATGCCGTTGACAGGTCCCGTTTCCACGCAGAAATCGCTTATGCCACGGCACCCAAATTTACCAAAGAATTGACAACGGTTGAATGCTTGCATACAATACGTCCATCAGCCGCCCTGAAGGCGGCTCAAATCCCCAAGGAGGATGTATGCTGACCAACAAACAACCGGCCACCGACGCCAATGATAATGATCGCCTGATGGCGCTGCTCGCCTACGTGCTCAGCCCCGTTGTGCCGATCATTATTCTGCTCGTTGAATCGATGAAGTCGCGACCATACCAGCGCTATCATGCGATGCAGGCGCTCGGTGTCGGCATCGTGATGTTCGTTATCAGCATCGTTTTGGGTGTTACCGTCGTTCTGGCTTGCTGCGCGCCTCTGCTCTGGATCCCACTGATTTACTGGGGCATCGTCGCCTACCAGGGCACGGGCAGCTACTTCGAAATCCCGGTCGTCACGAAGTTCATGATGGGCCAGGGCTGGCTGAAGCCCCCGACCGGCGGCGGAAACGTGTAGTTTCGACTTCCCGGCACAACTCGCAATGCCAGGCAACCCCTTCCTTATCGAAGGGGTTGCTTCTTTTGCCGGACGCTTCTATAATTCGCTGACATGCCAAAGAACTGGTTGATGCCCGCCGTCCCTACCGACCTCGCAGGTTACGAGTCGCTGATCCCCTGGGTCGAAACATCATTACGGCGCGCCGCGTTGCTGCTGCCACCCGACCCGCGTCCGCTGGCGCGCGTCATCGGTCAGGTGCTGACCAATCGCGGCATCGCGCCATCCGACGCACCCGCCTACTTCGAGTCGGCAGCCGGCGACGACAACCCGTTCCGGCTCAAGGGCATGTCCGAGTCGGTGAACCGTATCCGCCAGGCGATTCGGGCCGGCGAGCCGATCGCTGTCTACGGCGACTATGACGTGGATGGCGTCACATCGACCGCGCTGCTGGTCACGGCACTGCGCGCGCTCGGCGCGAACGTCACGGCATACATTCCGCACCGGGTGGACGACGGCTACGGCCTGAACAACGATTCGCTGACGCAACTGCACGAGCAGGGCATCAAGTTGGTCATCACAGTGGACTGCGGCGTACGCGCCAATAGCGAGGCCGACTACGCGGGCGCGATTGGACTCGACCTGATCGTCACCGACCATCATGCGGTGCCGGACGTGCTGCCGCGCGCCACGATCATCAACCCGAAGCAGCCGGGCTGCGAGTATCCGTTCAAGGAGCTCTCCGGCGTCGGGCTGGCGTACAAGCTGGCGCAGGCGTTGGCACTGGCCGATGAGCGCGCCCCGCTTGGCGCGCACCCATCCGCGCTCGCCCCGGCGTCGCTGCTCGATCTGGTCGCGCTCGGCACGGTGGCCGATATCGTGCCGCTGCGCGGCGAGAACCGTAGTCTGGTGCGGCGCGGGCTCAAGGGCATCAACGAAACGAAGCGCGTCGGCATTCGCGAGTTGATCATGAAGGCTGGCGTCCCGCTCGGGCAGGTCAACGCCGGCACGATCGGGTTCGGCCTCGGGCCGCGCCTTAACGCCGCCGGACGCCTGGAGCACGCCAAGCTGGCGTATGAGTTGCTGATGTCGGACGACCGCGTCTATGCCGAAAATCTGGCGACGCGGCTGGATAGCGTCAATCGCGAGCGCCAGGAGCTGACCAAGTCGTGCTTCCAGCACGCGCGCGAGCACGCCGATACCAGCGGACCGATCATCGTCGCCGCCGATCCATCGTACCCGCAGGGCGTCGTCGGGCTGATCGCCGGGCGGCTGGCCGATGAGTTCTACCGGCCGGCGCTTGTGATTGAGCAGGGCGAAAAACTCAGCAAAGGCTCGGCGCGCTCGATCCCCGAATTCGATCTGATTGGCGCGCTCGACGAAATCAAAGATGTCTTCCTGAAACACGGCGGCCACCGCGCGGCGGCCGGGTTCACGCTGGAGACCGAGCGTATCTCCGAGCTAAAAGAGAGACTCGCTACTGTGGCGAGCCGGCAGTTTGGCGATCAACTACCGCAGCCGTCATTGCGCGTCGACGCCGCCCTGACGTTTTCCGAGCTTGATCGTCCGCTGCTTTTCCTGCTGGAGCAGATGGAGCCGTTCGGCGCGGAGAACGCCTCGCCCGTGTTTGCCGCGCACGGCATCACGGTCATGGGGCACCGCGCGCTCGGCAAGGAAGGCGATCATCTGCGGCTGACGCTGCGACAGGGCAAGGTCGTGCGCGAGGGCATCGCCTTCCGCATGGGCAAGCAGTGGGCCGGCAAGCTCCCCCAGCAGATCGACCTCGCATTTGCGTTCGAATGGAACGAGTACAACGGCTCGCGCGCAATGCAGCTGAACGTGAAAGATATTCGGCCGGCCGCCGGCACGGGCCAGGGCTAACGAACGGGGGCAAGCATGGCAGGACTTCAGATCAAGCAGATCACGGTCGGCACATGGCAGGAGAACTGCTACGCCCTGATCTGCCCGGAAACCAGGCAAGCCGCGCTGATCGATCCGGGCGACGAATTCGGACGGATCGCCAGGATGATCGGCACGGCCAAGGTCACACGCATCCTGCTGACCCATGCCGACATCGACCACATCGGCGCACTGGAGCAGTCGCGCGTGGCGTACCGCGCACCAGTGTATGTGCATCCGGCCGAGTTGTCGCGCCCGGGACCTGGCGCCGATGCGCGCGAGCGGCTGAAGGACACCAAACCGCTGCATGAGGGCCAGTCAATTCGCATTGGGCGCTACTCGATCAAGGTGTTCGAGGTGCCGGGCCATGCGCCCGGGCATGTCGTGTTCCTGCTCGATCGGCGCGCCATCGTGGGCGACACCATCTTCCCCGGCGGGCCGGGCCGCACCCGCACACCCGCCGATCTTGAGAGCGCGCTTTATCACCTGCAGCGGGTCGTCTTTCGCTGGCCGGACGCCACGCGATTCTACCCCGGCCACGGTAAGTCGGGCACCGTCGGCGCGGTCCGCGACGCGTTTATACGCTATGTGGCCCAGCCGCGCGCGGCCGACCTGTGCGGTGACGTGAGTTGGGGCTAACGCCATGGCAACCTTCTGGACTCGACTGAACGGGCCTGCCAAAGTCGGCCTCGCCTTTGGCCTGGCCGGCGCGCTACTGGCCGGCATCGGCTGGTTTGTCAACCCGCAATTCGCGGCACGCACACTGACGTCGTTCCTGCTCGCCATCGGCATCTCGTTCGCGTCGTGGGGCGTGGTCGCCTGGGCGATTGCCACCGCCGCGTTCGACGTCGAGCAGGATATCGCCAGCGAGGACGCCGCGCCGGACACGACTGAAAAAAAGAAGGCGGCGGGCCGCTAAGCCCTCATCGGACAGCATGGATCTCCGCACCGCACTGAGAATCCAACGAGGGGCGGTCGTGTCGCTGGTGGGCGCCGGCGGCAAGACCAGCACCATGTTCCGCCTGGCGCACGAACTGGCGAGCGCGCGTCTGCGCGTCATCACGACCACCACGACGCGCATCGGCCGCCCGACCGACGAGCAGACGGGCGCGTTTGTCGTGGAATCCGATCGCGCGCGTCTGCTGGAGGCCGCCAGCCAGGCGCTCGCCTCGCACCGGCACGTCACGGTGGCGTGCGCGTCATACGAGCAGAACAAATTCCAGGGCGTGCCGCCCGAATGGATCGCCGATCTGCGCGACCTGCCCCATGTGCATGCCGTGATCGTCGAAGCCGACGGCGCGCGCAAACTGCCGTTCAAAGCGCCGCGCGACGGCGAGCCGGTGATCCCGGCCGAAACGACGCTGCTGGTCGCCTGCGCGGGCATGGTGGCTGTGGGCGCGCCGTTTGCCGAGGAGTATGTGTGCCGCGCCGAGCTTGCCGCAAAGCTGGCGGGCGCGCAACCCGGCGAGGCCGTCACCCCCGCGCATATCGCGCGCGTGCTGATGCATCCCGAGGGCGGGCTGAAGAACCGGCCGCCCGCCGCGCGCGCCGTGGCGTTGCTCAACCAGGCCGACGAACCGGCTCGCTGGGCCGCAGCGCGAGAGACGGCCGCCGTGTTGCACGACTCCGGCGCGTTTGACGAGATCCTGATCGGCACGCTGGCCGAAGGCGACCCGATCATCGAGCGCTGGGGGCGCGTGGCTGTGATCGTCATGGCGGCCGGCGAAGGCCGCCGCTTCGGCGACACGGTCAAGCAGCTCGCTCCGTGGAACGGGCGGGCACTGATCCGGCACATCGTCGAGCTTGTCGAGCGCTCGCGCGCCGATGAGATCCAGGTCGTGCTTGGCGCGCGCGCGGAGCAGATTCGGCCGGCGCTCGATCCGCTGGGGCCGCGCACCCGCGTCACGCAGAATACACAATGGCACGCCGGCATGAGCACGTCCGTCATCGCCGGGCTTAAGTCATCGCGCGTGCGACCGAGCGCGGCAGTCTTCGTGAACGTGGATCAGCCAGGCATCGCACCCGATCTGATTGACCGGCTGATCGATCGGCACCGCCGCACCGGCGCGCAGATCGTGGCCCCGCGCTACCAGAACATGCGCGGCAACCCCGTGCTATGGGACCGCTCGATGTTCGGCGAACTCGAAACGCTCTCCGGCGACGTCGGCGGGCGCGAGATCCTTCGACAGCACTGGCGCGAAATCGTTTGGGTAGAGCTCGGCTCCGAAGAGGAACTGACCGACACCGACACACCGGAGGAGTATCAGCGTCTCAAGGAGATTCTCGGTGCCTGAATCGATCGCGCTGGGCGCGCTGCGGTCGTTCGTGCTCGATCTCGACGGCGTGCTGTTTCGCGGCGAACAACGCCTGTCCGGCGCCGCTGAGCTGCTGGCGTACTTCGAACGGACGGGCCGCCGCTACCGGCTCCTGACCAACAACTCGACGCGCACTCCAGCGGAGGTATCCGCGCACATGGCGCGCATCGGTATCCGGGTCCGTGCCGACCTGATCCTGACGTCGAGCGTGGCTGCCACGCAGCACCTCAAACGCCTGCGCCCCAGCGGCGCGCGCGTGTTCGTCATCGGCGAAGAGGGTCTGCGTATTCCGCTGGAAGATGCCGGTTTCGATCTGGCCGACGACGGACACGCCGACTACGTTATGCTTGGCGTTGATCGCTTCATCACGTACGACAAGCTCAAGCGCGCGACCCTGCTGCTCCGCGCCGGCGTCCCATTCATTGCCACCAACCCAGACACGACCTATCCGTCGCCGGAAGGCCTCGTGCCGGGCGCGGGCGCGCTCATCGCGGCGCTGGTCGCCTCGTCCGGTGTTTCGCCGGTCGTGATCGGCAAGCCGTCGCCCGAGGCGTTCTGGCTGGCGCTCGACGAGATGCAGGCCGATCGCGCGCACGCAGCCGCGCTCGGCGACCGGCTCGACACCGATATCGAGGGTGGAGACCGCGCCGGCATCGCAACGATTCTGGTGCTGACCGGCGTGAGCAACCGTGCCGATGCCGAAGCGTCGCCGCTCAAACCAACCTGGATCTTCGACGATCTCCCCTCACTCATCGCTGCGCTGGAAGAGGCCGATCGCAGTTCCGGAACTTATACTGGTTTGCGTTGAGCATGTTCCTAATCCACTGTCATGCTGAGATGGTCCATACCGCGCGCGGTATGCGACGCGACATGACGTTTGTTATAGGGGCCGGGCTTGCCCGGCCCAGCACCGGGCGACCGCAACCCCCCAAAGGGGGCGAACGGGTCGGGGTCGCCCTACGAGCAATACCGCGAACGTCATGAGCAGCGCGGCAGCGCGGAGGCCAGACCGATGGCGTGCATCACGCTTCGCGCGCGAAGAATCTGGGATGTGGCATTTCAGATGTTTTGCGCACGTAACGAGCCAAAGGACATAGGCCCCGCCTTCGCGCTTCATCCTGTGCCCGCTGCTTCGCAGCGGCCGCGCCGCTAGAGGCGGCGTGCGCACAGGACATACATGACGAATTAGGACACCTATAAATCGAAACGGTATAAGCCATTTCTCGATGCCACTCCGTAGTGCACAATGTGACGCCCACGCCCGCACGTTTCAGTTTTTTGACAGTCTGTACTGTTTGTGATTAGATTCACAACTTGTCGGCATCCGTATCACTCAGGGAGAGGGAAAATCCATGAAAAACCTGGCAAAGTACGTCATCGTTCTAGTGTTGACCAGCGTCGTGGCTGCTTGCGGCGCGGCGACACCGGCTGCTACCACTGCGCCAAAACCGCTCACCACCGTTAAGAGCGGGTTCGTATCCGGCACGATAATCGCGGCCCCAATGTATATCGCTGTCGATAAGGGCTACTTCAAGGAGCAGGGTCTGGACGTGCAGTTGGATGCCTTACAGGGCGGCAGCGATGCCGTGGTGCAGGTGGCCTCGGCCGCGTTCGACGTCGCGGCCGGCGGCGCGGGCGCCGGTTTCTGGAACGCCGTCGATCGCGGCGTGAAGTTCGTCGTCGTTTCGCCGCTGCACACCGAGACAGCCCGCCAGGCAACGCCGCTGGTCACCGGCAAAGCCAGTTTCGACAGCGGCAAAATCAAGTCCGCAGCCGACCTTAAGGGCAAGAAAGTCGCGGTCAACGCCAAACCGTCCGCGACCGAATACTGGCTTGAGATGGCGCTCAACAAAGCCGGGCTGACGATCAAGGACGTGGATGAGCAGGTCGTTGCGTTCACCGATGTGCCAGCCGCGCTGCAGTCCGGATCGATTGACGCAGCGATGCTGGGCGAACCGCTCGTGACGCTGTCGGAAGACAAAGGTCTGGTCGTCAGGATCGCCGACGGCTTCATCCCCGATTTTCAGGTCACGGCGGTCTATTACAACGCTGACTTCGCGAAGAACAAGCCCGACGCCGCCAAAGGCTTCATCAGCGGGTTCCTGAAAGGCTGCCGCGACCTGCAGGGCAACGGCTGGAAAGACGATGCCAACGCCAAGATCATCGAGAAGTACACCAAGGTGCCGGCCGATGTGGTCAAGCGAGCGGCGACTCCGACGTGTGATCCGAATGGCGCGATCCATGTCGACGACTTCATGAAGCTGCAGGACTTCCTTATCAAGCGCGGCGATTTGACGTACAGCAAGCCGGTCGATTTCAAATCACTCGTGGACGCCTCCTATGTACAAAACGCTGTCAAGGTGCTGGGCGAATACAAGCCGAAGTAGGCGCGTCGCATTCGCGGAAGTAATAATAGCGCTGGCCGGGTTGCTGTTCGCGGCCTGCGCCCCGGCGAGTGTCGCGCCCACGCCAACCGCCGCCCCGCTCGTGGTGCGCACCGGCTACGTGCCGGCGCTGCCGTGGGCGCCGTTCTTCGTCGCCGTCGAAAAGGGCTACTTCCGCGAGCGCGGGCTCGACGTGCAGCTTGAGCCGATCCAGAGCACCAACGACGCCGTCATCCAGCTCTCGTCGGGCAACTACGATGTGGCGGCCGGCGGCGCCAACGTGTCGTTCTGGAACGCGCTCAGCCGTGGCATCAAGCCGATCGTGGCAGCGCCCTTGCACTCCGAAACACGGCCGCAGGCCACGCCGCTGCTGATCAGCAAGTCTGCGCACGACAGCGGGCGCATCAAGAGCGTCGCCGATCTGAAGGGCAAGAAGGTCGCCGTCAACGGCAAGGGCGCGGCGATTGAGTACTGGCTGGAAAAGGCGCTCAACACCGGCGGCCTGACGACGGCAGACGTGGACGTGCAAGTGGTTGCGTTCGCGGACCTGGCCGGGGCGCTCACCAACGGCTCGGTCGATGCCGGGCTGGCGACCGAGCCGTTCCCGACGCTCGGTGAGGACAAGGGGCTGGTCTTCCGGCTGGTGGACAACTTCGTTCCCGACTTCCAGGTGACGATGGTCTATCTGAACCCCGACTTCGCCCGCGCCAAACCAGAGGCCGCACAGAATGTAATCACCGGTTACCTGCGCGGCTGCCGCGACTTGCAGGGCAATGGCTGGAAGAGCGACGCCAATGCCAGAGCGATCGAGAAGTACACGAAGGTTCCGGCCGACGTGATCAAGCGCTCAGCGCCGACCGTGTGCGATCCGAACGGCGCGATTCACATCGACGATTTCATGCAGTTGCAGGCGTTCTTCATGAAGCGCGGCGACCTGACGTACAAGCAGCCAATTGAGTTCGCGCCGCTGGTGGACGGGTCGTACGTGAAGGCCGCGCTCAAGGCGCTGGGCGAGCACAAGTAGTGACTATCGCTGTTCGCAGCCTGACGAAGACGTATCCCGCCGCGCGCGACCCCGTAAACGCGATGGGGCCGCTTGATCTCAATGTGCGCGACGGCGAATTCGTCTGCATCGTCGGGCCAAGCGGCTGCGGCAAGACGACATTGCTGCGCATCCTCGCCGGGCTGGAACCGCCGAGCGCTGGCACATTCGCGGTCGCCGGCCCAAACGGCGCGCCGGCGGCGCCGGCCATGGTGTTTCAGGGCAACTGGCTGTTCCCCTGGTACACCGTCAACGACAACATACAGTACGGCCTGCGAGTGCGTGGCGCGCCGCGCGCCGCGCGCGAGCACACGGCGGCGCGGCTGATCGACATGATCGGGCTGACGCGCTTTGCCGAGACGTTCCCGCACCAGTTGTCGGAAGGCATGCGCCAGCGGGTGTCGCTGGCGCGCGCGCTGGCGGTGGACCCGGCCGTGCTGTTGATGGACGAGCCGTTCGGCGCGCTCGATGAGCAGACGCGGCTGTTGCTGCAGCAGGAGTTGATCCGCATCTGGGAACAGTCGCGCAAGACGGTCGTCTTCGTCACGCACAGTATTGACGAGGCGCTAGTCCTGGGCGACCGCATCCTGGTGATGAGCGCTGCGCCGGGCCGCTTCATCCGCGAAATCAGCGTGCCGTTCGCGCGTCCGCGCGCGGTGATCGACCTCAAAAGCAATCCGCAGTTCGGCGCGCTGGTCGCCGAGATCTGGGGGGCGCTCGGCGCGGAAGTGCTGCGCGCCAAAGAACGCGAGTTGCGCGGTTAGCGCCGGGAAGCCATCATGAGGGATCGTTGGCTGTCGTTCATCTCGCCGCTGCTGCTCCTGCTGGTTTGGGAGGCGCTGGTCAACTCGGGCACGCTCGACGCGCGCTTCTTCTCCGCGCCGAGCACGGTCGCCGTCACCTTCTGGAAGCTGCTGGAATCGGGGGAATTGCTGCGGCACACCTCGGTGAGTGTCGCACGCGTGCTGGTCGGGTTCGTGTTCGGCGCGGCGCCCGCCGTCGCGCTCGGCATGCTGATGGGCATCTGGCGGCCGGCACGCTACGCCATCGAGCCGCTGGCCGCCGCGTTGTATCCGATCCCCAAGATCGCCATTCTGCCGCTGATCATCATACTGTTCGGCATCGGCGAAACCTCGAAGATCATCACCATCGCCATCAGCGTGTTCTTCCTGGTGCTGCTGAACACGGTGGCCGGCGTGCTCGCCGTGGACGGCCGCTACTTTGAGGTCGGGCGCAACCTGGGTGCGCGCCGCTGGGATCTGTACTGGACGGTCGCGCTGCCGGGTGCGCTGCCGGCCATAATGACCGGCGCCAAACTGGGGCTTGGCTTCGCGCTCACCGTGATCGTCGGTACGGAGTTCCTCGGCTCGCGCGAAGGCATCGGCGCGCTGATCTGGCTGTCGTACCAGTCGTTCAACATCGACACGATGTTCGCCGGATTGATCGTCGTCGCCCTGCTCGGCTGGCTCTCCAACCTGGCGCTGGAAGAAGTCGAGCGGCGCCTGCTGCCCTGGCGGCCGGCGCCGCGCTCGGCCGAGCCGGAGTCGGCGTTGCAGCAGAGGTTGTCGGTCTGGTGGCGAGCGACTCGGCCATTTTCGTTCACCGCGTCGGTGACGCCCGTGCTGCTCGGCACGGTCATCGCCGCGTTCGACGGCGCATTCAACCTCGTGCTCTTCGCGCTCACGCTGGTGGGTTCCGTCGCGATTCATGCCGCCACCAACATGGTCAACGACTATTACGACCACGTCAAGGGTGTGGATGGCCCGAATTCGCTCGGGCCCAGCGGCGTGATCCAGCAAGGACTGCTCACACCGCGGCAGATGCTGGCCGGCGGCATCACGCTTTTCGCGCTCGGCGCGGCGATCGGAGTCTATCTGACCTGGATCAGTGGTCCGTTCATCCTGGTCCTCGGCATCCTAAGCATCGCTGCCGGTTTCTTCTACACGGCCGGCCCAGCCGCGCTGGCCTACATCGGCCTCGGCGAGTTGACGGTCTTCCTGTTCATGGGCCCGGTCATGGTGTTCGGCAGCTACTTCGTACAGGCGCGGACTGCCGACCTGCGCATCTTCCTGCTCTCCCTGCCGATCGCCTTCCTCGTCGCGGCCATCCTTCACGCGAACAACTTGCGCGACATTGAGGGCGACCGCTCGCTGGGCAAGCGCACCTTCGCCACCTTCATCGGCCGCACGTGGAGCAACCGAGAGTACTACCTGCTGGTGGCGGCCGCGTACGTCACGCTTCCCGCGCTTGTCCTCACCGGTTTCGCACCAGCCTGGGTGCTGGTAGCCTGCCTCACGGCGCCCGTCGCGCTTGCGAACGCTCAGAAAGCGACCAGCGACGAGCCGCGCGTGTTGAACACACTGATTCGTCGCACGGCGGCACTACATGGCCGCTTCGGGCAGTTGATGGTGATTGGTTTCATGCTGGCGATGGCAATGCAGCGGCTTGGGGTATTGTCGGGCAAATAATAAGCAATGTGAGGCTGCCCGATCTTGCTTGCCTGGCGGGAGATTAACTATTAATCCAACTCTAATCAGAACCTATCGATTTCCAATATATTCATGGTATAGTAGGTACCAGCACGGGTGATTGGAGGTACCTACATGTTCTTTTTCGACCCGATGTACTTTGTCTTTTCATTGCCGGCGATCCTGCTTGTCTTATTCGCACAATGGAAGGTGCAATCAGCCTACAACAAGTACACACGCATTCCCAATGAGCGCGGCATGACCGGTATTCAGACGGCACAGCGGCTTTTACAGGCGAACGGACTGAGTGGAGTAAATGTGGAGGGTGCGCCCGGCGAATTGACGGATCATTACGATCCGTCCAGCAAGACGTTGCATTTGTCGCGCGGCGTGGCGAATGTGCCATCCGTCGCGTCGATCGCCATTGTGGCGCATGAGATCGGACATGCGATGCAGGATGCCACCGGTTACCTGCCCCTGCGCGCGCGGGTAGCCATCGTGCCGGCGGTTAATATCGGCTCAATGCTCGGTCCGATTCTGGTCATCCTGGGCATCGTATTACGCTTCACCGGCCTGGCGTGGTTCGGACTGGGCATTTTCTCGCTGGCGTTGGTATTTGCCGTGGTCACGTTGCCGGTCGAGATCGACGCCTCGCGCCGCGCCCTGGCGATGCTGAGCACGAACGGCCTGGTGTCGCGCTTCGAATCCGATGGCGTCAAGGCCGTGCTGACCGCCGCCGCGCTGACCTACGTCGCCGCGGTGGCGCAGGCGCTCTCGCAGATCCTGTACTACGCGTTCATTCTGCTCGGGGTGGGCGGACGGCGCGATAGCCGCTAACAAGATCGTCCAAACTCGCGGACCGAAGGGCACAGTCATCTGTGCCCTTCTTTGTGCGTGCGGCAGGACCGACCAATGAACCAGCCAATCCGTTTGCTCGACCTCACCTTCCCTGAACTGACACAGTTACTCGCACGGTGGGGCGAACCCGCCTACCGCGCCAAGCAGATCTGGGCGTGGCTATACACTGAACTGGCGACCGATGCAAGGGAGATGACCAATCTCCCGCTGCGACTGCGCGAGCGCATCAGCGCGGAAACCGTTATTCCGCTGATTGAGACGGCGGCCGAGCTGACCTCCGGCGACGGATACACGCAGAAAGTGCTGTTCCGTCTGACTGACGGGCAGACCATCGAGACCGTGTTGATGGGTTACAACGAGCGGCGGACGGTGTGCATCTCGACGCAGGTCGGCTGCGCCATGGACTGTCCGTTCTGCGCAACGGGACAGGCCGGCTTCACGCGCAACCTCACGGCCGGCGAGATCACGGCCCAGGTGCTGTTCATGGCGCGCCGCCTGCGCGCCCACGAGGGACCGGTCAACACGCCGTCGGCCCGCCACGCGCGTGGCGTCACCAACGTCGTGTTCATGGGCATGGGCGAACCGTTCGTGAATTATGATCCGACCTGGGCCGCCGTCGAGCGACTGACCGATCCGACCGGATTCGGCCTCGGCGCGCGGCATATCACGATCTCCACGGTCGGCATCGTCAGCGGCATTGAACGGCTGGCGGCGGAGTCGCTGCAGGTCAACCTGGCCGTCTCGCTGCACGCGCCGACCGATGAACTGCGCGACAAGGTGGTCCCGATCAACAAGCGCTTCCCGATCGCGCGGCTGATGCAGGCCGTGCGTGACTACCAGCAGCGCACGCGCCGGCGTGTGACGTTCGAGTACGCGCTGATGAGCGGCGTCAACGACGGCATCGCGCAGGCGCGCGCGCTGGCCGCATTGCTGCGTGGGCTGATTGCTCACGTGAACCTGATCCCGCTCAATCCAACCGCCGGCTCACCGCTGCAGCCGACCAGCCGCGAGCGCGCACACCAATTTCAAGCGGAGCTCGAAGAGCGCGGCATCCCCTGCACCATCCGCATTGGGCGCGGTCTCGATATCAACGCTGGATGCGGCCAATTGCGCGAGATTCACGCTGCCCAAACGCACAATAATTAGACAACTAACGCGCCCGGCTTCACGTTTGGCGCCAACTGGTAAGTTAGTACCAATTTTCGATTTTCCTTGCAATCCGCCAAGTCAATATGCTATCATAGCCTTGATTTGTGATGGTGAAACTAGCCCCTTCCGTCATCGCAGCCGATTTTGGCCGGCTGGCCGAGCAGATGTGCGCGGTGGAACACGCCGGCGCCGATGTTGTGCACTTCGATGCCATGGACGGGTGCTTCGTTCCCAACCTGTCGATCGGCCCGATGGTACTTGAGGCGGTGCGCCGCGCCACCCGGTTGCGCATTGACGCGCATTTGATGATCGAGGCGCCGGAACGCTATATCGATGCGTTCGCTAAAGCGGGCGCCGATACCATCGTTGTGCACGTCGAAGCGACTCCGCATCTGCACCGCGCGATCGAGCAGATCAAGCACCTGGGCAAGCTCGCCGGCGTGGCCGTCAATCCGGGCACCCCGGCCTTTCAACTGGAAGCGATTCTCGGCAGTGTCGACCAGGTGCTGGTCATGACCGTCAACCCCGGCTTTGGCGGACAGAGATTTATCCGGCCGATGCTGCACAAGATCGAGGCGGTGCGGCGGATGATTGGCAGCCAGGCCATCGAGCTTTGTGTGGATGGCGGCGTGGATGCTGCGACGGCGCGAGACGCCGTTTCCGCCGGAGCCGACGTGCTGGTCGCCGGCACCGCCGTATTCAGCCATCCGAACGGTGTGGCGGCGGCCATTGCCCAATTGCGCGAGTCGGCCTCGAAACATTAGAAAAGGCCAGTCGGGGACTGGCCTTGCGTTTCTTTTGAAGCCGAGAATCGATCTAGGACTTGACCTGCGAACGCATGCAGCGAGTACAAATGTCCACCCGCTTGGCCTTGCCAGCCTCACGGACGGTAGACTTCTGGATATTGAGATCAAAGCGGCGATTGGTGTGGCGTTTGGAATGGCTCACCTTGTGACCATACTGCGCGCCACGGCCGCAAACATAGCATTTAGCCAACGGACTTCACCCCTTTCAACGGTTCGTTTGTCTCAAACAGTTTATCACGAGGGACACATTTAGCAAAATTGGCAGACACCATGAACGATATCGTATCCGGCCGCATCGAAGTGTCGCCCACCGCCATCGCCTCGCTGGCATCACAGGCGGTGCTCGAATGTTATGGCGTAGTGGGCATGGCCTCGCCCAACGTGGGCAACGGGCTGGCCCAACTGCTGCACATCGAGCAGCGCAACCGCGGCGTCGAGGTGCATACGGTCGGCGAGGCGATCATCATTGACCTGTATGTGGTCCTGCAGGCCGGTACGCGATTGATGATCGTCGCGGAGGAGATCCAGCACAGCGTCAAGTTCGTCGTCGAACGCTCACTCGGGCAGCCGATCGAGGCCGTCAACGTGCATGTGCAAGGGTTGCGGCGCCAGCAGTAAGGCCGCCTCTCATCAGCAAGGAATACCCGATTCACTCATGAGCGCCAACCCTGCCGTTGACTCGCCCACCATTGAGCGCGGCCGACCATGGCTGGCCTGCACGGGGCCACAGTTTCGTATGCTGTTGCAGGCCGGCGTCGCCTGGCTGGGCATCAACCACCAGTCCATCAACGACCTGAACGTGTTCCCGGTGCCGGACGGCGATTCCGGGACCAACATGCTCTTGACGCTGCAAGCGGCATACGATGAGATCGCGCAGTCGCCAAACCACTCGGCCGGCGAGGCCTTGCAGGCAGCCGCCAAAGGCGCGTTGATGGGCGCGCGCGGCAATTCCGGCGTCATCCTCTCGCAATTCCTGCGCGGCATGGCCAATGCGATTGACGGGCGCGAGACGTTTGCCGCCACCGATCTGGCCCGCGCATTTCGCGAGGGCGCGCGGCTGGCCTATCAGGGCGTGCAGAAACCGGTCGAAGGCACCATCCTGACCGTGGCGCGCGAACTGTCGGACGCCGCGACCACGGCCGCAGCCGACTCGGACGACCTGCGCCAGGTGTTCACGCGTGCGACTGCGGAGGCCGGCCACTCCGTCGCGCGCACGCCGCAACTGCTGCCCACGCTGGCGAAAGCCGGGGTGGTCGATGCCGGCGGCCAGGGGCTGTACGTCATCCTGCAGGGCGCGCTCAAGTTTATCAACGGCGAGCGCGTCGAGTACGAACCGGGCGCCGCCGGCCGCAAGGCCGACGTGACCCAGTTGCAGGCCGAGGAAGGCTGGGGCTTCGACATCCAGTGCATCATCCGCGGCAAGCACCTCGACGTCGCGGCGATTCGCGCCAAAATCGAAGCGATGGGCGAATCGGTGCTCGTCGTCGGCGACGCCGGCACGATCAAAGTGCATGCGCACGCGCCGACGCCCGGCCCCATCCTGGACTACTGCGTGTCCGCCGGCATCGTCTCCAAGGTCATTGTCGAGAACATGGAAGAGCAATATCAGGAGATTCTGCTCACGCAGCAGCGCAAGCCGCCGATCGCCGCGGAGTCGATCAGCGGCATCGGCACGATCTCGGTCGTGTCGGGCTCGGGCCTGCAGCAGGTGTTCGAATCGCTGGGCGCGAGCCGCATCGTGTCGGGCGGCGCCACCATGAATCCGAGCGTGCAGGACATCCTGTCGGCGGTGGAAGACATCGATGCCGAGAAGATCGTCGTGCTGCCGAACGATAAGAACATCATCCTGGCCGCGCAGCAGGCTTGCCGCCTGACGTCGAAGTCGGTCCGCATCATCCCGACGACGTCGGTGCCGCAGGGCATCGCCGCCCTGCTGGCGTTCAACTTCCAGGCCGACCTGGACGCCAACGCCGAGGCGATGTCGGCGGCCATCAAGCGCGTGGCAACCGGCGAGATCACACGCGCGGTGCGCACCGTGTCGCTCGACGGCCTGGATATCCTCGACGGGCAGATCATCGGGCTGGTGAACGGCGCGCTCAACGTGGCCGGCAACGACCACAACGTCGTCGCGCTCGACATCATCCGCAAGATGAATGCCGCGCACAGCGAGATCGTGACGATCTACTACGGCCAGGATGTCACCCAGGCGGATGCCGACCGGCTGGCGGCCGACATGCGCGCCGCCTATCCGCATTTGCAGGTGGACGTCGTCAGCGGCGGACAGCCGCACATTCACTACATTCTCTCGGCAGAGTAGACGCTGCCGCCAGGCACTTACTTATGGCTCGCGTTCAAGTTGTCACGGATAGCACGGCGGACCTCGATCCAGCCGTGGCCCAGGCACTGGGCATCACCGTTGTACCGCTCAACATTCATCTGGGCAAGGATGTGCTGCGCGATGGCGTGGATGTGGACACGCCCAGGCTGGTCAAGCGCATGCGCGGCGTCAAGCACCTGCCGACGACGTCGCCGCCGACGGTGCGCGAATTCACGGACATATACGGCCAACTCGTGCGCGAGTCCGACGCGGTACTGTCGATTCACCTGTCGTCCAAGCTGAGCCAGACGGTCACGATGGCCGAGCGCGGCGCACTGCCATACATCGGCCGCAAGAAGATCGTGGTGCTCGACTCGCTGTCGGCCTCGCGCGGCCTGGGGTATCTGGCCATCAGCGCGGCGCAGATGGCGCGCGACGGCATGCCGATCGAGGAACTGGTGCGCTCGCTGCGCACACTCATCCCGCACGTGTATCTGGTCTTCTTTACGGAAACCACCGAGCCGTTGATCCGCAGCGGGCGGCTGCGCCTGGCGCCGGCAGTAGCCGGGGTGGCGCCCACGGCCAAATCGCTGCTGGCCATCGAGGACGGCGAGTTGATCCCGCTGGAAAAAGTCCGCACGCGGCAGCGCGCGATCGAGAAGCTGGCGGAGTTCACGCTTGAGTTCCCGCACGTGCGCGGGCTGACCGTGCTGCATGCCAACAATGAGGCCGAGGTCAAAGAGCTGATCGACCGCATCCACGAGCAAACGCCGGCCGCGCAGATCGACATCGCCATGTACGGCCCCGCGCTGGCAACACATGTCGGGACCGATGCAATCGGCATGGTGATCTTCGAAGAGGCCGGGTAGCCCCGGCCCGCGAGCCGCCCCGCCGGCGCCGATGCACGACGGGCGGTCCGGTCGCCGAGCCGCGCTCCCCATCGCTATGGACACCCGAACCGGCGCCGCACTGCTGGCCAGCGACCGCACCGAAGTCGTTGACGCTTGGCGCGCCGAGCTGACCGCGCTCGGCTACGCCCCCTGCCTGCAGGCAGCGACCGGCGCGGAGGCGCTGGCGCTGGCCGATCAATACCGGCCAGCGCTGACGCTCATCGACCGCCGTCTGGGCGGAGCCATCGACGCCCGCACCGTCGCGCTTCGCATCCGCGCCGAAATCGATGGCCCGGCGCTGGTCATTCAACCCGATGGCCTGCCCGACGACACGCCGGATCCGGATACCCTCAGCGGCCCGCTGGCCGGGCAGGCCCTGAAGCTGGCCATCGCCCTGGCCGGGCGCGACCAGGAAGCCGCCCGCCTGCGCCGCGAGGTGCATGACCTCCACGAGCAGCACGGCATCTACCGCTTGATCTCCGATACCAGCGCCGAACTGATCGCCGTGGTAGACCGCGACGGTCACCGGATTTACAACAGCCCGTCATACCAGACGGTCCTCGGCTACAGCCCCGACGATCTCAAAGGCAGCTGGGCCTTCGAGCAGATACACCCCGACGACCGCCCTAAGGTTATGCAGGCCGCGCAGGCAGCCGCAGAGTCCGGCATCGGACGGCAGCTCGAGTACCGCATCCGCCACCAGCGCGGCGACTGGCGCACGATTCGCTCGGCCTCGACGGCCATTCGCGGCCCGTCCGGCGAGATCTCGCACCTGGTCATCTCCGCGCACGATGTCACTGACGAGAAGCGGCTGGAAGCAGAAATGCGCACGCGCGACCGCCGACTCGTTGACGTGGTTGACCGGGCCAGCGACATCATCTACCAGACCGACGAGTTCGGCCGCTTCGCCTTCTACAATCACGTGGTCACCGACCTGCTGGGCTATGACCTGCGCGAATTGATGGGACGGCATTACCTCGACGTGGTGCATCCGGCCTTCCGACGTGAGGCGCAGAATCACTATCGCCGGCAATTTGCCCATCGGGTGCCATCCACCTACCTGGAGTTCATTATCCAGGCCAAGGACGGGCGCGAGGTCTGGGTCGGCCAGAACGTGCAACTGCTCACCGAAGGCGAGCGCATCGTCGGCTTTCAGGCCGTGGCCCGCGATATCACCGAGCGCAAGCACGCCGAGGCTATGCTGCATCAGACGCTGCGCGAATCGCAGGTGCGCCAGTCGCTGCTGTTCCAGCAGACGCCGCTGGCGGCGATCGAGTGGAGCCCGGCGCTCGAAATCATCGACTGGAACCCGGCCGCCGAGCGGCTCTTCGGCTACGGCCGCAACGAGATGCTCGGCCGGCCCGCGGCCGGCCTGATCGCATCAGACCCGCGCGACCTGACCGAGCAGGTCACGCGCACGCTGAAAACGGGCGGTTTCGTCGCCACCATGCAGAACCGCACCCGCGACGGTCGCTCGCTCATCTGCGAGTGGCATCACACGCCGCTGATTGACGATAGCGGGCGCGTGCTTGGCGTGGCGTCGCTGGCGCTCGATACCACCGAACAGCGCCAGGCGGAGGTCGCCGTCCGCAGCCAGTCCCGATTCCTGGAAGCGCTGCGTGAAACGACCATCGCCCTCATCAATCAGCGCGGGCAGGCCGAAACCCTCAGCGTGCTGGTCGAGCGCGCGGCCGCGCTTGCCGCCACAGCGCACGTCTGCGTCGTGTGGCCGGAAGGCGCCGGCCGGCCGATGGCGCTGCAATCCGGCTCCGGCACATTCGCCGGCGGCCTGTTGCCCGCAGCGGTCCAATCAGCCATTGGCGCGGCCTGGGAATCGCGCAGCACAGTCATTGCCGCATGGCGCCCGCCCGGCGTCGCTGCGGCCAGCGAGACTGAAGCGGACACCGCGACGTTCGCTGCCGTGCCACTGGCGCTCGGTGCGCGCATCATCGGCGTGCTGGGCATCGGCTACGACGATGCGCGCGCGCTCACGCCGATCGACGTTTCGCACCTGGAGCAGTTTGTCGAGGTCGGTGCGATCGCCCTGGAAAACGAGCGGCTGTACGATTCGGCGACCCGCGAGCTTTCCGAGCGCGAGCAGTTGGAGCGCCGCTTGCACGAACTGCTGGCGCGGCGCGGGCGACAAGCCGAGCAGTCGGCCGCCGTGGCCGGCAGCATCGCGCAGGTGCTCGGATCGGCCGCCGATCTGGACGGGCTGTACCGTCAGGCGGCCGCGCTGGTTGTCTCGCATTTCGGTTACGATCAGGTGCGCATCTACCGCTGGTCGCGGGCGGCCGATCGTCCGTGGCTCGTCGCCGAGGCGACCGTGGGACACCCGCTGGCCTCCACCGTCGACAGCAAACCTGCCGACGGCATCGTGCTTCAGGCGGCAATCACCGGGCGCTCGGTGCTGGCCGAACCCGGCGCGCGTGGTGAATCGTCGGGCGAGCTGGCCGTGCCCATCCGGCTGGGCGCTGACGTGATCGGTGTGCTCGATATCGGCCACGCGGGCGATCGGCTCAGCGTGGATGACCAGCTCAGCATGGAAGGCCTGTCCAGCCTGATTGCCGTGGCCGCGGAGAGCATGCAATTGTTCCAACAGGTCAGCGGCAGCCTTGAGGCCAGCGCGCGCATGAACACGGCGCGCTCGTTCGCCGATATCCTGGAGACACTGGGCGGCCACACCGAGTTGGGACGCAACGCAGCCCGCATCGCGATCCTGTACTTCAACGAGCCGTGGACCGCCGAGGTTGTGCCCGAGTTCGCGCTCAGCGTCGCCAGCCGGCCCGAGCGACTGCTCGCCTGTGGCGCCGACGCGATCCCGGTGCGCAGCACGTCGCTTCAGTGGCTGTTCGCCGACGATGAGCCGATCGTCATCGAAGACACGGAGACGGACCTGCGCATCGATGATCGCTCGCGCGAGGGCGTCATACGGGTCCCCGGCGCGCGCACCGTGGTCAGCGTGCCGCTGATTACCGCCGGGCAGCGCATCGGCATGATCATGCTGCACCTGGCCGCGCCGACGAGCGTCACCGACGACGCCCTGCGCCAGTTTGTCGCGCTGGCCCGGCAGGCCGCCGCCGCCACCGCCAACCTGCAGCTGGTATCGGAACTTGAAGAGCGCATCCAGGCGCGCACGACGCAGTTATCAGTCGCCAACACGCAATTGACCGCGCAAAACTCGTTCATGTCGGCCCTGCACGAAACAGCGCTCGGACTGATGAACCGCCTGGACCTTTCGGAACTGCTGGAGAGTATCGTCGCGCGCGCCGCCAGCCTCTCGCACACCTCGCACGCCTTCATGTTTCAACTGGATGCGGGCGGCGAGAGCATGACGATGGTCGTCGGCACCGGTTTCTTCCGCCAGCGCAACGGCGACGTCATACGGCCGGGACAGGGCGCGGCCGGCGCGGCATGGCAGAACGGCGAACGGCTGGCCCTGAACGACTATGCGCAGTGGCCGGGACGGTTCGCGGATCCGGTGTTCGACCAGTTGAGCTCGTTGCTGGCCGTGCCGCTGAAGTCGGGCCGCAAAGTGCTGGGCGTGCTGGGGTTGGGCCACACCGCCGCGGAGCCGGTCTTCAGCGATCTCGAAGTCGACCAGGTCATCCAGTTCGCGGAATTGGCCAGTATCGCGCTGGACAACGCGCAGTTGTTTTTTGCCGCGCAGGAAGAAGTCATCGAGCGCACGCGCGCCGAAGAACGCATGCGCCAGCAGAACGAGTTCCTCAGCGCGCTGAACGAAACCGCGCTGGCGCTGATCGCGCAGCGCGACACGACGGAGATCCTGCGTACTTTGCTTGCGCGCGCCAACGCGCTGTTCCAGGCCCCCGGCGGCTTCATTCACCTGCTCGACCGCGATGGGCAGGCGATGCGCCTGACCGTCGGCACCGGTCTGGCCGGTCGCCTGTCGTCGGGACCGATCGAGCGCGGCAGTGGATTGGCTGGCGCGGTGTGGGAAACAGGCCGGCCGCTCGTGCTCGACGACTACCGCACCTGGCACCGGCGCCCCGACGGCGACCAGAGCGACTTCATCCGCGCGGTGGCGGCCGTCCCGCTGACATCCGGCGGCGAGGTCATCGGCGTGCTCGGCGTGGCGCACGAAAAGGGCGGCCGCTATTTCACCTTTGACGACGTGCACGCGCTGGAGCAGTTCGCGCAGATGGCGTCGATCGCCCTGTACAACGCCCGGCTGATCGCCGAGGCCCAGGCCGGCCGCGATGCGGCGCTCGACGCGGCGCGGCTCAAGAGCGAGTTCCTGGCCAATATGAGCCATGAGATCCGCACGCCGATGAACGCCGTGATCGGCATGACCGGCCTGCTGGCCAACACCGTGCTGGAAGCGCACCAGCGCCACTATGTCGAAAGCATTCGCAACGCCAGCGACACGCTCCTGACGATCATCAACGACATCCTGGACCTGTCGAAGATGGAAGCGGGCAAGATGCGGCTGGAGAACATCGAGTTCGAGCCGCTGATCGCCCTCGAGGAAGCCGCCGAGCTGCTGGCGCCCCGTGCGCGCGAGAAGAACCTTGCGCTGCTGACGTTCACTGCGCCGGATGTGCCGACCTCCCTGCGCGGCGACCCGGTGCGCCTGCGGCAGGTGCTGATCAACCTGATCGGCAACGCCGTCAAGTTTACGGAGCGCGGCGAGGTCGTCGTCACGGCGGAGATTGCGCAGCAGGACAACAACCAGATCACGCTGCGCTTCGCGGTCCAGGATACCGGCGTCGGCATCGCGGCCGCGGCGCTGCCGCGCCTGTTCGAGCCGTTCACACAGGCCGACGGCTCCACGACGCGGCGCTTTGGCGGTACCGGTCTCGGCCTCTCGATTGTCAAACGTCTGGCCGAACTGATGGGCGGAACGATCGAGGTCACGAGCGCGGAAGGCGCCGGCTCGACGTTCTCGTTCACCGCCCGGTTCGAGCGTGTGGCACTGGCGGCGCCGGTCGGCGCGCTGCCGGCCGACCTGGCGCGGCTGCACGTGCTCGCCGTGGACGACAGCGATGCCAGCCGCAGCATCCTGCGGCGCTACATTGAATCATGGGGCATGGCGTGCGACGAGGCCGCCGGCGCCGAGCACGCCCTGGCCGACATGCGGGCAGCGGTCGCCGCCCGCAATCCGTACGATGTGGCGATTGTCGATCTGGTCATGGCCGGCGCCGACGGGTTCCGCTTCGCGCAGCGCGTGCGGGACGACGAGGCGCTGCGGCGCACGAAGTTGATCCTGCTGACGGCGTTCGATGAGCATGGTCTCGGCGAGCGCGCGCTGGGGATCGGTTTCGCCGCCTACCTGACCAAGCCGATCAAGCAGTCGTTCCTGTTCGACGCTATTGCGCGCGCCATGCACGAGCTGACCGGCAGCGCGAGCCGCGCGGGCGACGCCGCGACAGCGGCGACCCGCGCCGAGAGCACTGCGCCGGCCCGGTTTGCGCCCGGCACGGCCGTGCTGGTCGCCGAAGATCACCCGGTCAACCAGGAAGTGGCCGTACTGCAACTGCGGCACCTGGGTATCACCGCGCATGTCGTCGGAAACGGCCGCGAAGCCGTCGCCGGTGTGGCAAACCACACCTACGGGCTGGTGCTGATGGACTGCCAGATGCCGGACATGGACGGCTACGAAGCGGCGCGGGCGATTCGCCGGGCCGAGGCCGCCACCGGCGCGCACCTGCCGATCATCGCCATGACTGCACACGCCATGCAGGGCGACCGCGAATTGTGCCAGGCCGCCGGCATGGACGACTACATCGCCAAGCCCGTCACCCTGGAGAAGCTGCAAGCCGTGCTCTCGGTATGGTTGCCGGCCGCGACCGCGGCCAGGCCGGCAGCAGCGGGCGCCTCAGCCGCCGAGCCGGCGGGTGAGCTGCCCAGCGTGGATGTGAAAGTGATCGCGGACCTGAAAGAGATGTCTGCCGGCGATGCCTCATTCATCCGGCGGCTGATCACGGCGTATCTCGCGCAGACTGAAGAGTTACTGCCGGCGATTCGCCAGGCGATCGCGCGCGGCGACGCCGAAGCCTTGCGGCAGTCGGCGCACAAGCTGAAAGGCGGCAGCGCATCGCTCGGCGTCAAGGCGCTGGCGGCGCGCTGCCTCGAACTGGAGAATTTGGGCCGCGCCGGGCTGACCGACGGCGCAGGTGCACTGGCTGCCCAGGCCGCAACGGAGTACGCCCGCGCCAAGGCCGCGCTTGAACACGCCATGTCAGAGGAGTAGCCGGATGAGCTCAGCCACAAATCGCCCGTCATCGCTGGTGCTGGTGGTTGACGATGACGCCGTCAGCCGCATCATGCTGCGCCGCAGCCTGGAACTATACGGCTATCAGGTCATCGAAGCGGACGACGGCGAGCAGTGCCTGTCCATTGTATCGCAACAGATGCCGGACCTGATCGTGCTGGACGGCGTCATGCCGCGCATGGACGGCTTCACGGTGCTCAGCCGGCTGCGCGCCGAAGACCGCACCCGCGCCGTGCCGATCTTGATGTTGACAGCGCTCCAGGACGTAGCCTACAAGGTGCGTGGGTTCGAGCTGGGCGCCGACGACTTCCTGAACAAGCCGATCGATCGCGTGGAACTGGTTGCGCGCGTGCGCGCCCTACTGCGCCTGAAGCAGTACCATGACGAGCTTGAGCAGAAGAACGTGCTGCTGCGCCAGGCGCTTTCGCGCTATGTGGTCGAGGACGTGGCAAACGAGTTGCTGTCGCACAAGCAGTCAAACCTGTATGTCAGCGGACAGTCCAGCCGCGTCAGCGTGCTGTTTGCAGACATACGCGGTTTTCCCGGCTACATGCCCGGCCACGATGCGCAGGCGGTCATCCGCCTGATCAACACAATCTTCGCGCGGCTCGTGCCGGTCGTCTTCGCGCATCGCGGCACGTTCAACAAAACCATGAGCGAAGCGTTCGCCGCGTTCTTCGGCGCGCCGGTTCCCTACCCGGACGACGCCCTGCGCGCCGTGCAGAGCGCCGTGCAGATGCAGTCGGCGTTCGCGGCGCTGCAGGACGAGCAGCCCGAGCTAAAATCGTTCAGCCTCGGCATCGGCGTGTACACCGGCGACGCGGTCGTCGGCTACGTCGGCTCCGATCAGGCGATGGATTACACCATCCTGGGCGTCCCGCCTAATGCAGCCAGAGGGCTGGCCGAGTTTGCGGGCAGCGGGCAGATTCTGCTCGACCAGAATACGGCCGGACTGCTCGGCAGCCGGGCCGTGATCGAATCAGCCCCACCGCTGGTCATGCAGCGCAAGGGCGAGCCGGGAACCGTTGAGTCGGTCCGGTTGGTCTCCCTGCCCGGCGATGCGGCACAGGCCAAATCATGAGGGTACTGTTGATCGAGCCGCAGGAGCACGCGCGTGTGCTCGGGCTGAGTCGCTTCATATGCGTCGAACCGCTCGCGCTGGAGACCATCGCGGCCAACGTGGCGCTGGACGGGCACGAAGCGCGCATCCTTGATATGCGCCACGACAACGGACTGGAAGCATTGCTGGACGACTTCGATCCGTCCGTGGTGGGCATCACCGGCTACACACCGGACGCGCCGGAGATGCTGCGCATTGCACGGGCTGTGAAGCGACACAATCCCATTGCGTTTGTCGTAGTCGGCGGGCACCACGCCACCATGTGCCCGGACGACTTCGCCAACCCGGCCGTCGACGCGGTGCTGACCGGCGACGGCGAACAGGCCGTGCGCCATCTGTGCCGCCAGTTGAGCGGCCAGCGGCCCGTGGCGGATGTGTCGGGCCTGTACCTGCGCACGAACGGGCACTGGGCGGCCAGCGGCCCCGAAGATGCGCTGGAGACGCTGGACACGACGCCGCATCCGGCACGCGACCTGGTCGGCAAGTATCGCAACCAGTATTTCTTCTGGTTCTGGGACCCGCCCGTGCCGATTGAGACGGCGCGCGGGTGCCCGTTCCGCTGCAACTACTGCTCGGTGTGGAACTTCAATCGCGGCGCGTCGCGCTTCCGTTCGACCGACGGCGTGATGGAGGAACTGGCGCAGCTGCCCGACGGCGCGCGCTCGGTCTTCTTCGCCGACGACCACTTCCTGCAGCACATGCCGCGCGCCGTGGCGCTGGCCGACCGTATCGCGCGCGACGGCCTCCAGTTGCGTTTCTCGTTCCAGACCCGCTCGGACTCGGTCGTGCGGCGACCGGACGTGATCGAGCAGTGGGCCAAAGCCGGGCTGTTCACCGCCTTCATCGGCTTTGAGGCGGCGCGGCAGGCCGAGCTCGACGCGATGCACAAGTCGAGCAGCGTGCGCGTCAACGCCGAGGCGGCGCGCATCCTGCACGAGAACGGCGTGCACATCTGGGGCGCGTTCATCGTCGACCCATCGTGGGTGGAAGCCGATTTTTCGCAGTTGATTGACTACGTGAAGACGATGCGCGTCGGTTTCCCGCAGTTCACCGTGATGACGCCGCTGCCCGGCACCGAGATCTTCGCGGCGCAGCGCGCGCAACTGACGACCGGCCAGCACCACCTGTTCGACCTGGCGCATGCCGTCGTGCCGACACGCCTGCCGCTGGAGAAGTTCTACGAGCAGATGGCGCGGCTTTACGCCGAAACCACCATGTCGCTCAGCGACGTGAAGCGCTACATTCGCGCCGGCGTTTTCCCGGTTAGCGCATTACAGCGCGCAAAGCATGTCCTGCAGCAGATGACCGATCCGCAGTCCTACCTGGCCGGGCACGACCCGACTGTATTCAGCGCGCCGATGCGCGCGGCGCGCGCGGAGTTTCGCGGCGCCCGACCCGGGTTGGAAGCCGTGCCGGCCTGGGCCGAAGGGCGCGTCGTCGAAGAGTTGCGTTTGTCCTGATAAGGAGTCCGAATGGGCCAGATCCAGATCGTCACCGATTCGTCATGCGATGTCCCGCCCGAGATCCAGAAGGAGCTCAATATCACCGTCGTGCCGATGAATATTCACTTCGGCACCGAGACGTTCCAGGAAGGCGTCACGATGACGGCCACCGAGTTCTACGCGCGGCTCATACGCGACGGCACGAGCATCCTGCCAAAGACATCGCAGCCGTCGCCGGGCGCGTTCCGCGAGACGTTTCAGCGGGTCGCCCACGATTCACGCGACATCATTGCGCTGCACGTCTCGTCGGCGCTGAGCGGCACCTACAACGCCGCCCTGACGGTCGCGCGCGAGATGAACGAAGCGCGCGAGGCGCACATCACGGTCATCGATTCGCGCAATGCCAGCATGTGCCTCGGCTGGATGGTCATCGCCGCGGCGGAGGCGGCCCAGCGCGGCGAATCGTATGCTGACATCCTTAACCTGGTGCTGGACATGATCCCGCGGCTGCACATCCCATCCATGCTCGAAACGCTGGAATACGTGCGCGCCGGCGGGCGCATCGGCAAGGCGCAGGCGTTTCTCGGCACCATACTGAACATCAAGCCGATTCTTGGCATCGAGGGCGGCGAGGTCATCCCGATTGAGAAGGTGCGCACACGCGGCAAAGCGATGGAGCGGCTGGTCGACATCACGCGTCACTATATGCCGTTCGAGGACATCGCCGTGATGCACACCGCCTCGCCGGAGGCCGCCAACGAGGTCGTCAACCTGCTCGCGCCCCACCATCCGCGCGAGCGCATTATCATCGCCCAGACCTGCGCCGCCATCGGCGCGCACGTCGGTCCGGGCGCCATCGGCGTCTGCGTGGTGTCGCAAAAGTGAGCGCTGCGTCCTTCGCGTGCGTCCCCACGGCGCGGAAGGAGGCCGCACGACCATGAAGCCGATCGCAATCGTAACCGACAGCACGTGCGACTTGCCGGCCAGCCTTGTTCACGCATTGCAGATTCATGTCGTGCCGTGCAACGTGCATTTCGGCACCGAGATGTTTCGCGAAGGGATCGACCTGAACAACGAGCAGTTCTTCCAGCGGCTGCGCACCAGCCCGGAACTGCCGAAAACGTCGCAGCCCTCGGTCGGGGCATTTCTGGAGGTGTACCAACCACTGGCCACTCGCGCATCGGCAATTGTGTCCGTTCATCTCGCAGGCAAGCTGAGCGGCACACTGCAATCCGCCACGCTCGCCGCCAAGGAGATTACCGGCATCCCAATCGCGACGATCGATTCGGGATCGTGTTCTATGGGGATCGGATGGCTGGCCGTCATCGCCGCCCGCGCCGCGCAGGCGGGACAGGAGTTCGACAGCATCGTGCGCACGGTGACGGATGCGCGAGAGCGGTTGCGTGTCCTGGCGCTGCTGGAAAACCTGACCAATGTGCTCAAAGGCGGCCGCCTTGGCAAGGCGGAGGCGATGCTGGGCACCATGTTCAGCGTCAAGCCGATCATCGCGATCGACCACGGCGAAGTCAAGCCGGTCGAGAAGATTCGCACGTGGGGGCGCGCCGTCTCGCGTCTGGCCGAGATGACGCAGTTGTTCGCGCCGTGCGACGAAGTGGCGGTACTGCACGCGCAGGCGCCCGGCGAAGCCGAGGCGCTGGCGGCGCGACTCAGCGCGTTTCACCCGCGCGACCGCATGGTTGTGACCGAAGTCGGCGCGGTGCTCGGCACGCACACCGGCGTCGGTGCAGTCGGCATCGCGGTCGTGCAATCGGCGCCGCACCCGTCCGCGTAAGGAGTGCAGCAATTCTCATTTTGGAGTCGGCTGCCAATATGCCCCTCATCCCCTGCCCCTGCTCCCCCGCGCGCGCGGGGGAGCAGGGGAAAAGCTAACGGGGAGGGCAGCGCCACTTTTTCGGCGGGCCAGCTTGCGTCACAAGCGCCTGAGAGCCAGCGCATCGCAAGCGGCATTGGAAAGTACCCGTCCAAAGCCAAATTGAGAATTGCTGTAAGGAGTGCTCGCCGCTTGCGCGTTGTCCGCGATTTGTTACAATGATGACCAATCCTGAGCGAGGCCTTTAGACGCATTGATCAATTACGAGCGACTGGAAAGAATCCTGCAGCATGAACTGCGCAGCGGCTGCGGCAATCGTGCGGTCATCAACGGACTCGAATCGTTCGTCCTCGTGTGGCGCGAGCAGTCGCTGGCGCAATCCACCGGCGATGACGAGCGGGCGCGCGTTGGCGCCATTGCGGCCGGCCTTGACGGCTATGCCGCTCTGGAGGTGCCCCAGCGTGAGGAATCGCTGCGCCGTGTCCTCAGCATGCTGGCCGACGGCGGCCCCGTGGCGCGTGCACCGACCGCGGCATCTCAGCCGCCGCAGACGCCCCGGCCGGCCGCGCCGCCAGCGGCCGCCAGCGCACGCCCGGTGCCGCCGCCCCGGCGCGAACGAGCGCCTGCGCGCGCCGCGCCCGTTGCCAACCTGTCGGTGCCGGTCACCGCAGTGCGCGGCGTCGCCGCCGCCAATGCGGTGAAACTGGCCAAGCTCGGCATTGCGACGGTCGACGATCTGCTGAACTACTACCCGCGCCGGCACGTAGACTATTCGGCGCTCAAGACGATCGACCACCTGGTATTCGGCGAGGACGTGACGGTCATCGGCACCGTGACGGAGGTCAAGACCTTCGAAACGCGCCGCGGGCTGCGTATCACCGATGTGACCATCAGCGACGACACGGGCGCATTTATCGCGCGCTATTTCCAGGCTCCGTACCTGCGGCAGCGCCTGCGGCCCGGCCATCTCATCTCGGTCAGCGGCCGCGTCGGCGAGCACCTTGGCCGGATCGTCATGAGCGCGCCGGAGTGGGAGCTTGTCCAGCCGGACATGCTGCGCAGCGGCAAGATTATCGCCCACTACCGCCTGACCGAAGGCGTCTACCCGCGCACATTCCGCGAGATCATCCGGCATGCCGTTGATACGTTTGCCGGGACCGCGGCCGATCATTTGCCCATGGGGATGCGCCAGCGGGCGCGGCTACTCGACCTGCCGACCACGCTCCGGCAAATCCACGCGCCGGAATCGATGCAAATGCTCGAGAAGGCGCGCCGGCGGCTCGCGTTCGACGAGTTCCTGCTGATTCAGATGAACGTGCTGCGCCAGCGCAAGCAGTGGCAATCGCAGCCGGCGCTGCCGCTGCCCGGCGACGAACACGCACTCGACCCGTTCATTGGCGGGCTGCCGTTCCCGCTGACCGGCGCGCAGCAGCGCGTCATCGATGAAATCCGGCGCGACATGGGCCAGCCGATTCCCATGAGCCGCCTGCTGCAGGGCGACGTCGGCGCCGGCAAGACCGTGGTGGCCGCCGCGGCCGCGCAGGTCGCGCTGCACAACGGCCGTCAGGTCGCGATCATGGCGCCAACCGAAATCCTGGCCGACCAGCACTTCCGCACGTTCACACGCCTGTTCGGCGGCGCGGTAGCCATTCGTCTGTTGACCGGCTCGCAGTCGAAGAAAGAGAAGGATGCCGTCAAAGCGGAGATCGCGAACGGTGCGGCACAGATCGTCGTCGGCACGCACGCGTTGATCCAGGACGGCGTCGACTTCAAGGCCTTGAGCCTGGTCGTAGTCGACGAGCAGCACCGTTTCGGCGTCGAGCAGCGCGCCACGCTTCGGCAAAAAGGTTTCAACCCGCACATGCTGGTGATGACCGCCACGCCGATTCCGCGCACGCTGTCGCTGACGTTGTATGGCGATCTGGACCTGTCGGTACTTGACGAACTGCCGCCCGGCCGCCAGCCGATCGTCACCTCGGTGCGCGCGCCGTCCGAGCGGGAGCGCACCTATGCGTTCATCGCGGGACAGGTGCGCCAGGGCCGCCAGGCGTTTGTCATTTGCCCGCTCGTGGAAGAATCGGATAAACTAGAGTCGAAGGCCGCGGTCGCCGAGCACAAGCGGCTCGAGAGTGATGTGTTTCCGACGCTCAAGCTGGGCCTGTTGCACGGGCGCATGAAGGGCAGCGAAAAAGACGACGTCATGCGCGGGTTCCTGAACCGCGAGTACGACATTCTGGTATCGACGTCGGTCGTGGAAGTTGGCATCGACGTGCCCAACGCCAGCGTCATGCTGATCGAGGGCGCCAACCGCTTCGGGCTGTCACAGTTGCACCAGTTTCGCGGCCGGGTCGGGCGCGGCCCGCACGCGTCGTACTGCGTCCTGCTGGCCGACTCGGAGACCGAGCAGAGCTTGCAGCGCCTGGCGATCATGGAGCAGACGCAGGACGGCTTCCGGCTGGCCGAGGAAGACCTGAAAATGCGCGGACCGGGCGAGTTCTTCGGCACGCGTCAGTCCGGCATCCCCGACCTGCACGTGGCCCAGTTGACCGACGTGCGCGTGCTCGAGGACGCGCGGCAGGAAGCGCAATCGTTGTTTGCGCGCGATCCCGAACTGCAGGCGCCCGAGCACGAACTGCTGGCGCGCCGGCTGGCGCAGCGGCTGCGCGCCAGCGGCGACTTGAGCTAGGGACCGTTATGCGCGTTATCGCCGGCACGGCGCGCGGGCGCGAGGTGCGCGCCCCGCGCGGCATGAGCACCCGCCCGATGATGGACATCGTCAAGGGCTCGCTCTTTAATATGCTTGATGCGCTGGATGGCGTCGGCGGACGCGTGCTCGACCTGTTTGCCGGATCGGGGTCGCTCGGCATCGAAGCATTGAGCCGCGGCGCCGAGTTCGTGGATTTTGTCGAGCAGGATCGCGACGCCTGCCGGGTTCTGCGCGAGAACCTTGTGCGGCTCGGTTTCGACGCCCAGGCGCGGATTCACATGCGTACGGTGGAGCAGTACCTGGGTGGCACACCGGTGGCGTACGACCTGCTGTTCATGGACGCGCCGTATCCGGCGCGCGTCTCGGCCGCCCTGCTGGAGCGCATCGCCGGCGGCGTTTGGCTGGCGCCGGACGGCGTGGTGTGCATCGGCCATCACAAGCACGAGGATATGCCGGAGGCCGCCGGCCTGCTGGAGCGGATCAAGTACCGCTGTTTCGGCGCGTCGTGCATATCCATTTATGCCGTGCCGGAAGCCAACACGGGGGATAACAACGTATGACCATTGCCGTCTACCCGGCCACTTTTGACCCCATCCACAACGGCCATATCGATATTGCCGTCCGCGCGGCGCGCATCTTCGACGTCGTGATCGCGGCCGCGTACGCGCGGCCGTCGAAAAACGTCATGTTCTCGGTCGCGGAACGTCTCGAACTGCTGCGGCAGGCGTTCAAGGGCATGCGCAACATCCAGGTTGCGTCGTATGACACACTGACGGTGGATTTTGCGCGCGACCGCAACGCCACCGTCATCATCCGCGGCCTGCGCGACGTGTCGGACTTTGAACTGGAGTTCAAGCAGGCACTGATGTACCGGCACCTGATGCCCGACGTGGATGTCGTCAACTTCATCACCAACAGCGACTACGGCTACGTGAGTTCCAGCCTGCTCAAAGAAGTCGCGATGCTCGGCGGCAATATCGACCAGTTGGTGCCGCCGCATGTGGCGATCGCCATGCGGGACAAACTGCGCGCCATGGACGTCGAGGCGCGCGCGCAAGTCAAAATGGTCGCACTCTCAAACGACTGACCAACCCGGAGCCGAATCCATGGACATTCTCTTCCTCGTTGACAAGCTCGAAAAACTCGTGCAGGACAGCCGCAAGATGCCGCTGAGCAACCTGCGATTGATCGACGAGCATGCGATGCTGGAGTTGGTCGATCAACTGCGCACGACAATTCCGGAAGAGGTCAAGACGGCGCGGCAAATTCAGCAGCAGAAAGACCGCATCATCGCGCAGGGCAAGGAAGAGGCCAACCGGCTGGTCGAGATTGCGCGCCAGCAGGCGAACGACATGCTTTCCACCAGCGAGGTGTCGCGCGCCGCCGAGGGGCGCAGCCGCACGATCATCGAGCGCGCCCAGCGCGAGGCCGCCGACATTCGGCGCGGCGCGGACGGCTACGCCGAGCAGGTGCTGCGGGTGCTGGATGAGCGCGTATCCCAGGCACAGCACCAGATCCGCAGCGGTCTGGTCGAACTGTCCAATCGCCACAACGAGAGCGAGCCTCAGGACGACGAGGCGGGGCCGTCAGGCAGCTGAGGTCAGGGCAGGCCTAGGGCGGCGGCCTCGTATCGACGTGATATTCAGGAAGGCGCAAGGAACAACCTGGCGCCTTTCTCATTTGATCTCCGGTAATTGTTTAGCGCATCTGCAGACGGGCATTCATTGGCTCATGTCCGGCCCCGACAATCACGCGACAGTCGCATGCGCGATATTTCTGGCGCGACCCGTATTGAACTCTCAATTGAGAGTTTTTCAGTAGCGCCTCACCCCCTCATCCCCCTTGTCATTACCCAAATTACTGCAATCGAAAGGAACGGGTAGATAATGGGTTGACGAACAACCGGTCATACACGGAGCGAATAGACCATGGGCCTGCCACCGATCCTCGACGCTACACAGTGGGCTGA